>NZ_JBNGCU010000024.1:14251-20516 GCF_049974945.1 Methanocrinis sp.
GCGGATCGATTCTGAAGGGCACCGGGTCCTCGCGGTCGAATCTCTTGCACCCCATCCCGCCCGGCCCGGCCCGCACCATCTCGATCAGGAGAGGCTCCCCGATCCTGTCAGCCTTTCTTCTGGTCTCCTGGTCGGATACGGGCGAAGCCGCAGCCGAGGCCCAGGCCTCCGGCAGGCTCGCGATCTTCTTCAGGGATCTCTCGGCCTGGCTGGAGTCGGAGGTACCGCCCCGGGAGCTCGCCACCGCCGATCGGATCCGTGAGGCGGCCGGGATGGCGAGGGACCTGGCCCGAGAACTAAAGAGACTGCAAGACGAAGAAAGCCAGCACATCGATAGAAGAAGTGGAGGTGATCGCGATCTGCGGAGCTGAGCTTCCCGACTCCCTGGAGGAGATCCTCCAAGAGACGGAGAAGAAGGAAATGGGAGAAAAGAGTGACCAGTCCAAAAAGACTCTTCCGAGGGCTCAAACGACAGATGAGACTTGCAAGGATTGAAACCTCGCAGATAAAAGCTCCCACCAGGGCCTCGCCCCGTTGGGCTTGGCCTATCGGTCCCGGCTTCTCGCCGCCAGGACCATCTTCTTTATGATCGGCAGGATGAATGAATGATTAAGATAGATCGGGATTACGTACCGCTTCTGATTTTACTTTCGCCATATGACCGCGGTCATGATGATCAGTATCATGGCCGAGAGCTCTATCAAAGGCTCGACGGCCAGCTGGTTCACATCGCTGTACACTGCGGCCAAAAGCAGCATAACGCACCCCGCAAAGAGAGGATACCGCAGCTGACGGGCATTGGTATATCGGCTAATAAGCGACCACCGCTCCGGGTTCATACCTTTTCTTATAAGATACTTTTCGGTTGAGTTTTCCTCTGTGGAAGAGGGAGGCGGGAGGAGAGACGGTGCTCATGAACGTTTTGGTCGGGGCGGCCAATCATCAGACCGCCAGCATCCTCTCGATGGCGCCCCTTGCCCGGTCGGCGATCTCCTCGGGGACCGCCACTCGCGGCTCCAGGGTCTGGAGGGCCGAGAGGACCTTCTCCAGGCTCGTCTTCTTCATGTCGACGCAGACCGCCTCTTCGCTGAGGGGGTAAAACTCCTTATCGGGGTTCTCCTGCTTCAGCCGATAGTTCATACCGATCTCGGTTCCGACGATGAACTCTTGGGCGGGGCTCTCTTTCGCATGTCTTGCTATCCCCGAGGTGCTGTAGACGTGGTCTGCGAGGTCGATCACCTCGGGCCTGCACTCGGGATGGACGAGGAGCTCGGCCTGGGGGTGGAGGGCCCGCGCCCGCCGGACGTCTTCAGTTGTGTAGCGGTCGTGGACGTAGCAGTAGCCGTCCCAGGTTACGATCTTTTTATCGGTGAAGCGGGCGACGTACCTTCCCAGGTTCCTGTCGGGGACGAAGAGGACCTGGTCCTCAGCGAGGGAGGCCACCACCTCGATCCCGTTGGCGGAGGTGCAGCAGATGTCACTTTCTGCCTTGACCTCGGCGGAGGAGTTGACGTAGCAGACGACGGCGGCTCCGGGATGTTCTGCCTTGAACCTCCGGAGCTGCCGGGCCGTTATCATGGAGGCCATGGGGCAGCCGGCCCCGGCCTCGGGCATGATCACCCTTTTCTCGGGGGAGAGGATCGCCGCGGTCTCGGCCATGAAATCGACGCCGCAGAAGACGATCACCTCGGCCTTCTCCCCGGCGGCGGCCCGGGAGAGCTCCAGGGAGTCGCCCCGCAGGTCGGCGACGTCCTGGACCTCGCCGGGCTGGTAGTTGTGGGCGAGGATGACGGCGTTCTGCTCCTCCTTCAACCTGGATATCTCATCAGCGAGCATGATTGGAAGGCAGTGAGGGGGGATTTACTTTAAAAACGCTCCCCTCGCCGCAAGGAAAGTCGCCTCACTCCTCGGGCTTCTTTCGCCTCTGCCGCTCGTCCTTACGCCGCTCTGCCCGGTACTCCTGGATCATCCCCTCCAGCCACTCGGTCTTCTGTCTTGCCAGCCGGACCTCTCTCCGCTCGGCCCACCGGGCCAGCGCCTCCTCCAGATCGTCGGGGTCGACGAGGGCGACTCCTGCGACCCTCCTCACCGGCACCTCCCGGCTGGAGACGACGGGAATGCCGCCGTCCATCAGGTGCCCCTCCACCGAGGGCTCCATCTCCGTCTCGACGATCACCGCCTCCACACCCTCCTCGATGAAGAGGTCTGCGGTGTTGGGGCCGCCGCCGCTGGCGTCTTTGAGGACGACGACGTCTCCTCTCCCGATCTCCAGCCTCTCGGCCGCCGCCAGGATCGCCTCTCTCGAGAAGGAGGCGATCTCCTTGACCGGTCTGCCCACCGCCTCCACCTTCAGCTCTTCGGCCTTCCTGGCCCTCTTGAGCCTCGCCTTCAGCTTCCGGTTGATCTTCCTCTCCTGCCGGAGGAGGCCTCGGAGCCTCTCGATCTCCTTCTCCCTGATCCTGATCTCCTGGTCCCTTTTGATCTCGCGGCGGGACTTGTCCTTCAGCCTCTCGATCTTCGCCTCCAGACGGCGGCGCGCCACCTCATCCTTCGCGAGCTCGCCTTTCAGCTCCTCCGCGTACTCTCTCAGCCGCCGGATCTGATCGGCCTGGCGCCTGTTCTCCGCCATAAGGCCCGCGAGCTCCGAGTCGACCGGAGCCTCGGCCTCCCCCGGGGTCGCGGGCACCTCGGCCGGAGGCTCGGTCATCCCCGAGATCGCCTGGTCTATGGAGAGGCCCCTCACCACCAGGGCCTTCACCTCCTCGGGATCGAGGTCGGGGGGACACTTCTTCTCCACCTGCTGGAACTTGTTCTTGTACCTCTTATAGGCGCTGACGGCGGCGGCGAGGGCGTCGCGTTCGTGATCGTTTCTGTAGCCGTACTCCCGAGCCAGGGCGATCTTCTCCTCGGAGGGAATGTCGCTTCCGGGCGAGTAGAGGACGGAGGAGAAGGACCGTTTCACCTTCTCCACGGCTCCGGGCGGAGGAAAGACGTCTGTCGCAACGACCAGGGGCTTTCCCCTCTCCGCCAGCCACTCTACGACGTCCGGAGGCGACATCGCCCTCGCGCTCACCAGGTCCACCAGCTCGCCCCTGAGGTTAAGGGCGGCGATCCCGGTGGTGGTGCCGGGATCTACTCCGGCGATGATGTAGCCCCGCCTCGAGCGGAGCGGCTCGAACTTCAGCCTCGGCCTCTCCACCCCCTCGACCCTGATCTGGGCGTCGCCTCGATAGCCCGAACGGAGATGGACCTCGTCTTTTGGGGCCTCCACCACGAACTCGCTTCTGACGTAGCCTCCGATCCCCTCTACAGACCTCGCGCTGAACCGGTGTCCATCCTCTCGGAGCTTCTCCTCCACCTCCCGGGAGAGGGCCTTCACCGACCCATGGATCTTTCTCGTGTACCTCTTCTGGCTCCAGCCTCCCCGTCCCGGGGACCTTCGGCGGCTGACCTTGATCCAGGTCCGGTCCTCGAAGGCCGAGACTATGCTTCCAACGCCCCGAGAGGCGAGGCGGGCGCAGGTCTCTGCCTCGTCCATGGGATTCTGCCGATCGAAGGAGATCCCGTGCCATCGGGCGATCTTGGCCAGGGCCTGGGACCTCTCTCCTCCCGTCACCTGGACCAGCTTCGTCTTCGGCGGTATCCCTCTCAGGAGCCTGACGAGATCGATCCTGCTCGCGGCGAGTTCGTGGACGTTGTCGGTCGCCACCACCTCCGGCTCAGTCTGCCTGATCAGCCTGATCAGCTTCTGTCTGCTGATCATGGTGTGGCGCTCTTCCCTCTCCCCATCGAGGATGAAGAGGGCGTAGCTTGGGGCCCGCTTGCTCTTGGGTGATCCGCTGGCGATATCCACTCCATAGATCAATCCCGCGATGGCATCACCTCATGACGGCCTCCCGTCCTCCTTCTTCTCCCTCGATATTTTTTGGTCCTCTTTCACCCCCTCGTCACTTTCGCCGAGGACGAAGGCGAGGGCCTCTTCGAGCTCGAGGTCGAGGCGGTACTTCCGCTGGAAGTGACTGACGACGTTCTTCATGTCCCTCTCCAGGAGCTCCCGGGCCCGGGGATGGGTCCGGGAGACGGCCTGGGGCCAGTCGATGATGGCCATCTCGCCGTCCTCCCTGACCAGGACGTTGTAGGGGCTGAGGTCGGCGTGGACGATCCCCCTCCTCCAGGCGGCGGCCGCCTCCTCCAAGATCGCCTCCAGCCATCCTTCGGGCTCTTCGAGGTCGACTCGATATAGCTCCGTCCCGCCGAAATGCTCCATCACCACGGCGTGGTGGCTGAGGGCAACGGGCCGTGGCACCGAGACCTCGGGGTAGAGCCGTTTGAGGGTCTTGAACTCCTTTGCAGCCCCCAGCCTCGCGGCGTGGATCCAGGCGCAGCGGGGCAGATCCGCGAGATGATCCCTCACCCGCCGGATCTGCTTGAAGCTGGTCTCCCCCTGGCGGTGGAACTTGACCGCCAGAGGCAGCTCATCTGCGACCTCTTCTGCCCCCTCTGCGGCGTCCATCTCCGCTGCGGGAGGAGAGGAGGCTCGGCCCAGGGCCTCGAGGACGACCGACTCCTTGCCCACCCCGAGGAGGTCGCCGAGGGATAAGACGACGTCCCGGTCGACGAGGTCGGATAGGGCGATGAGGTCGTAGGCTGCAAAGCCTATCGCGTAACCCTCATAGGGCTCTTTTGTCTTGAAGACCAGCTTCTTGGCCAAAAGCTTCGAGAGGCCGCCGATCACCGCCTTGGGGGAGAGGCGGGTTTTGGCCATCAGATCCTCCGCCGGGACCCACTCGCAGTGGCGCATCCCCCTCTCGATCGCCTTGAGGAGAGCGATCTCCTTTCTGTCCAGTTTCAGGAAAGCATCTGCCAGGTTATCCACGGCACTTATTTGTCGGCTATAATTAAAATTGATTGCCCTGCATTGGGTTCCCTCTTCAGAGATCCCGACCGCTCAGCTCTGCCGTGGGGAGATCGCTTTGCCAGAGACTTACCTCTTTTTGAGCGCGATCTCTTCGCCCATTCTGAGACGGTACCGGCCGATATTTCTCTTTATATAGTCTTGAAAACGGGGTCTAATGCAGCATCACCTGCGATCTATCTTCGCCATGATCACATCAAAATACATTTATAGTGCCGAAGATACTTAACCTATATCTGGTGAATCAAAATGGTCCGAGATGAGGTTTTACATAGCCGTTTATCAGTCGCTGTTGTTCTCTTTTTGGCCGGTGCGATAATCCCCATGAACGCCGTCGGCGAGGTCTTAGTCGACGTCACCAACATCTTCCATCCCACGGGATTGATGGGCGACGAGGCGGACGTATCCATCTTTACCGAGGCGGACGGGAGCACCAAAATCGCATATTCCGGAGAGGAGTCGGAGGGCAGAGGATGGGCAGGGATCTACTGGCAGTACCCTAAGTACAACTGGGGTGATCATCCCGGCCTCGACCTGAGCAAGGCAACAAGGATCACCTTCAAAGCCCGAGGACAGAACGGCGGCGAACGGGCGGAGTTCATGATAGGAGGGATCGAAGGCGGCCGTTACGAGGACACTATAACCCCGCCGATCTCCACGGGGGAGATCGAACTGGATCGGAATTGGACAGATTATAAGATCGATTTTCTGAAGTCGGACGATCTGAGCCAGGTGATCGGGGGATTCTGCTGGCTGACTACAGAGAATACGAACCCTGGGGAGACAATATACCTGAAGGAGATAAGATTCGAGGCTTAGATCTCCAGATCCGTATACTTTTTCAGAGAGGTTTCATGGCCGAGGATACAAAATGGTACAAAAACACAGGCGTAATAATTACCTTGGCGTTGGCGATAACACCGGTTATAATATCGCAAATATTTGGTGTATATGTCGATATTATAAACTCGCCGACCGACTTTCGGGTCAGTCTCGATAAGGTCAGCATGGAGACGACGGGCGCCTTAACTGAGGCACCATCCGCACCGGGTGCGATCCCCCTAATGGTGATCAGCAACGAGAGCAGAATTAAGGTAGAGAATTGCCATCGCATCAACCCGTACGAATACGAGATCTTCTTGATGGTTGTCGAAGAACCCCCAGGCATAAACATCACCTTTGATCCAAATGCATTGAAGCTTCCAGATAATGATTCATCGATGATAACTGCAAAAGTATCATCAGATGCCAGTTCGGGAGGCCACCCCATCGAGATTGAAGCCGTAGGCGGGGACGGAACCAGACACCGCTGTTGCTGCATAATAACAGTCGTAAAGAGTTATGAGATAA
>NZ_JBNGCU010000025.1:0-20074 GCF_049974945.1 Methanocrinis sp.
GGCTTTATGAGCCTGAACCTAATTAAATCCCTCTGAAAACTGAAGATCTTATCAGTGGATACGCCGACGCGGGCCTCCGGCCTCCCTCCCGCCGCCCGCGGGTCGAGGGCGCCCGAGGATCGGTCGGCCTGGTAGATGGGCGGCGTGGATTCAGGACGGCTGGGAGGGATGCGCACGATCGGCGCGGCGTCGTTTTCGGCCACCTTCTGGCGAGCCTAGTTTTTTGATGGTGAAATGTCAGAGAAAGCATGCAGGTGATTTAGATTTCAAAATCAACATGGAAGTGACTCCCTGTCATGGATCTTATTAGCAGCGGTCAGATTTTTAATTTTTCTTATACTTCAGGTTAATAAAACTCAGATCAGACCCACAGATCAGATTCATTTCCACGAGTTATACAATCAGAGTTATAAAGCATGAGGTAAGATCCACATCGGATATGTTTGGTATAATGATATTGGAATCAAGCCCAATAACGCATGAATTGAATATATATAGAAGAAATAGAATATGTAATCGATTTCCAGATCTAGTTGAAAGTGATACTAATTATTTAGATTTATTGAGATATGTTGATAATATTCCTGAGAAATTTTTCAATCAAAGTGTATTCGATGGATTTTTAAAATATCTCAATGAATTAAAACGTACTGACTCTGAAATATTAGAAATTATACTAAAAGAATATGAAGGATCGTTCTCGTTGGCTTTTAGAACGCTTGCAGAAATTAATGCTTTGACCATTCATGATTTCAAATTGAAAGCTACTTCACCATCTGATAGATACGCCCTAATGCAATTCTGCATCGAGTACATTAACCCAAATTATTTAAAAATTATTGAAGCTGCTTACGCAAATTTAATCCTCCCAATGGCTGCCTACAGACGCTTCAAAAATCACTTAGGAATGGAAAAATTTGACGTGTTCCAACGTGTTGACGAACTAAAACAAATGATGGAATACACATATATTTCGAATTGCTACAATAACACAATTAGAAATGGCATCGCCCACGGTAATGTTAGACTTTCAGATGATGAACTTATTTATGAAGATAGAAAGAGGAAAGTGTGCCGGTCTCCGAGGGATATTATAAATCTTTTCGATGAAACGATGGATATTTGTAACGGTTTGGCTTTAGCACTAAGAATATTTTATATAAATAATTCCGAATTTATTAATGATTGTGAAATTATTGTTCCCAACCAACTTATTTTAGAAAAATTGCAATCTGAAATTGACGCCCCAGGATGGTCGATAAAAGCATGCATTCCATCGGATACGTCATTCAATAAGAGAACGCAATTAATAATATTAGTTAAATATTGTGTAAATGATCCTCTAAAAATAGATTATCATCTGTTGCGTTCGGCAATATTTGCTGAGAGATTCTATCCCGGTTATGAGCGGTATTTCTTTGGATTGGATTCAAATTCGATTTCTAGCTGGGCATCATTTTATGGAACGGAACTAGAAAAGCGAAGAATAAATGAAGAAAATCTAATTGAGAATTATAATGGCGTATATGAAACTAAAGTGATATTTTATAAATATAATTTTTTGCCAAGGGTAATTTTTAAAATATCAACATTTATCTCCGTTGCGAGGGTTGTCTTTCCACTCAAATTGTATGAAGTTAAGGCTGGTCGCAATGAATTGCTAATCTCGGTAAGAAGTACTGAACTACATAATATTAAATATTCCACAATAATAAACGCTATTGTTGTGATAGAATCAAACTCAGATAAAACTATACGTGATCTGATTAAGGGAAATTGCAATAAAATTGCGCATGCCGCCATTAAAGAAGCACGCCGCAGTTCGCATATATTAAAAATATCAAAATATTTGATTGTAGGCCGCCTATACATTAAGATCTTTGTGAACGATTACAGAACTAGAAAACTTGATAATTCGGGCCTAATACCTGATTTACTTTGCACACTGGAGATCAATAAATTGGATCATATTAGAAGGGTAGATATTGCAGGCGGAATTCCTGAGATCGTCGGAAATTATAGGATCGTTTGGAATAAAAGAGCTGATTTCAAAACCTGATCAAAAATCCAACTCCCCTTTCCTGAACTCGCATTCCCCCTCCACCGCCACCCTCTCCGGCAGCGTCGCAAACCTCGCCCTCAGGATGAGGTCAGCCAGCTCCTCGCGCATCACCTTTGATATCCCCACGATGGAGGTGGTGGGCCGGGGGTTCACGTCCACGACCCGGGGGAGGTCGCCGACGACGAGGTCGATCCCGGCGTAACCGTGGAGGTCGAGGGCTCGGGCCGCCATCTTTGCGGCTTTCAGGATCTCCTCCTCCCGATCCGAGTGGCGGGGGACGATCCCGCCCTGGTACTCGAAGCCCGCCTCGACGGAGACGAGCTGCTTGTTCACGGTCAGGGGGAGGACCCGGTCGCCGGAGGCGATGAGGCTCACGCTGAGGGCCTCGCCCTCGTGATACTTCGTAGCTATCCGATCGCCCAAGTTTTCTGGCAATTCGTCGAGAAGCTCCATCCCCTCGGAGCCGCAGCCGAACCGGGGCTTCAGGACGAAGGGGCCATCGCCGGGGTCGTTGGGGTCCGCGATCTCGACGACGGGAACGCCCTCCTCCTGGAGGCGCCGGGTGCAGGCGAGCTTGTCGGCGGAGAGCCTTGCAGCGGCGGGGGAGCAGCCAAGGTTGATCGTGTTGCCGTCTTCAAGGAGTTCCAAAAATCCGGGCAAAAGCTCGTCGGGAGCGATCACGAGGCCCGCGGTTGCTTCTAAGTACTCGAGGAGATCCTCGAAATCCTCCTCGCCATTGATGTAAAAGCCCTCTCCTGCACCGATGGCGGGGTCCACAGCCATCGGGTAGATGACCTTGTGGCCGAGCCGCTCGAAGCTTCGGGCGAGGATCGAGAGCATCGCCCTCCCCTCCACCGCGTAGGTCCCCGGCAGTCCCGTGGCGACGGCGTACTCGGCGATCAGGATCTTCATGATCTCCTCTCCTGCTTGGGATATCTGGTTGATATCTCAGTACTGCCGCGCGAGAAGGGCGCACTTCTCGGTATTCGCGCCGCAGACGATGCAGCTTCCCTGGTAGGTCTCTTCAGAGCGCCAGGGCTCGCCGAGGACTGCGGCGCCGACCTCGTCCTCGATCCTGTGGCCGCACTCCTCCGAGCCGCACCATCCGACCTGGGCCACCCCGGCCTGTGTCTGCTCCCTCGCCTCCTCCAGCGTCTGGCAGTCCTTAAACTTGCTATCGAGGAAGGCCTGGGCCTTGGCCAGCATCGCCTGGTGGAGGTCGGCGGCCTCGTCTTCGATCGTCTCTTTCAGGTCGTCCAGGGGCACGGTCAGCTTTTTGCCGTCGCGCCTTGCCAGGACCGCGACCCCGTTCTTGATGTCCCTTGGCCCGATCTCGATTCTGATGGGGACCCCTTTCAGCTCCCACTTGTAGAACTTGGCCCCGGGCCTCTCGTCGCTCTCATCGATGGCGACCCTCATCCCGGCGGCGGCGAGTTCGGCTTTGATATTACGGCAGACCTCCAGGGTCGCCTCCTTCTCCTTGAAGAGGATGGGGACTACGACCACCTGGACCGGGGCCACCGACCAGGGCAGGACCAGCCCGCCGTCGTCGCCGTGGACGGAGATCAGAGCGGCGATGCACCTCTCGGAGACGCCGTAACAGGTCTGGTTTGCAAACTCTTGCTCGCCAGCCTCGTTCTCGAAGGTGATGTCGTAGGTAGTGGCGAAGTTCGTCCCCAGGAGGTGAGCAGTCCCGATCTGGAGCGTCCTTCCGTCCGGCATCACCGTGTCCAGGGCGATGGAGTAGTCGGAGCCGGGAAACTTGTCCCAGGAGGGGCGCTTGGCGAAGAGGAAGGGTATGGCCAGGCGCCGGTAGAACTCGGCGTAGATGGTGAGGGCAGCTTCCACCTGCT
Source organism: Methanocrinis sp. (assembly GCF_049974945.1). Classification (NCBI taxonomy): domain Archaea; kingdom Methanobacteriati; phylum Methanobacteriota; class Methanomicrobia; order Methanotrichales; family Methanotrichaceae; genus Methanocrinis; species Methanocrinis sp. The sequence continues at coordinate 3,916 of NZ_JBNGCU010000025.1, forward strand.
CTGCCGCCTCCTCCCAGGAAGCGTGGACGGTGTGGGCCTCCTTGAAGGAGGTGATCTCCCGCAGCCTTATAAGAGGGCGGGTGTGCTTCGTCTCGTAGCGGAAGGTGTTCACGATCTGGTAGATCTTGAGGGGCAGGTCGGCGTGACTTCTCACCCAGAGCTTGAAGATGGGGTAGATCGCCGTCTCGCTGGTGGGACGCAAGGCCAGCTTTATGTCCAGGGGGCTGGTTCCGCCGTGGGTCACCCAGTAGACCTCCTCCTCGAAACCCTTGATGTGCTCGGCCTCCTTCATGAACTCCGTCTCCGGGATGAGGAGGGGAAACTGAGTCTCCTGGTGGTCGGGGTCCAGAAGCTCTCTCATCAGGTCGTAGACGTTCCTTTTTAGGGCGAAGCCCGAGGGATACCAGACGCACATACCCTTGACGGGGTAGCGAACGTCGATGATCTCCCCGGCCTTCAAAAGCTCGTGATACCATTCGCTGAAGTTTTCTTTCTTCGGTAGTTTGGACTCGGTCATCAGATCACCGGAGATGATTGTAAATCCGCAACTGGCGGGACGAAAGGCTGTATGAGAACGGGAGTTATGAAGGTCTCGATCACGGCCGCTATGAATAGGAGGAGGACGACCCACCGGAGGAGCCTTATCGCAGACCTCAGCTCGCCCTCCAGCTCGCTGTTCCCTCCCAGGAGCGTTCTGATCATGAGATGGCCGAGCCGAAACCCGACGCCGATGCAGACCAGGACCGTCGGAAGCTCGATTATCCCGTGGGGCAGTATCGCGACGATCACGAAGGCGAGACCTCCGATCGAGATCGCCTGGTGGACGACCAGCCCCACCACCAGTCCGTTCATGATCACTACGATGAAGGGGACGATCCCGAAGCCCACCCCCAGGAGCATGGCCATCATTGATGCGAAGAAGTTGTTCAGAAATATGGCCATCATCATTTTGGGAGGCGAGAGGTTCAGGATCCACTGCAGCTTCTCCGCCACGTCACCGACGTAGGCCGCCGCCAGCTCGGGGCGCTGAAGTGAGACGAAGAACCCGAGGGCTGCCGTTGCACAGAAGAGGCCGACGGACAGTAGTATGTAGGGTCGGATCGTCTTGAGGTAGGCAGCATCTTCTTTCCAGTTCAAGCGAGACCTCCTCCCCACTCACCCTCCCACATCGTATAAGATTCTGGCGATTTTGCAGGAACCCGGCCGCGGCTCAAAATCGTGCTAGCCGGACCATGCTCCGGTCAGGTAGTGGGCACCGAAGAGGACGAGAAAGCCTCCGCAGAGGGCGAGGGTCCTCCTGTAGTTCGTCTCGGAGAGGAGGGTCCTTCCTCGGTCCAGGCTCGTCGAGACGAGGGTGTACCAGCCGAAGTCTGCGCCCCAGTGGCCGATCATGAATATCATGGCGAGGACGAGCCCCTCCCGAAGCTCCGCCAGAACCAGGGCCGACCCGACGGATAGCCACCATATCCAGAAGTAGGGGTTTGCGGCGCTGGTCAGGGCTCCCGCCAGGTAGGGATTTGAGGTCGCGCCCTCCGGAGATATCTTCATGGTGGCGGTCTTGCTCCCCTTCAATGTGAGAAGGCCGAAGAGGATCAGGGCCGACCCGCCGACGGCGGCGACGATGTCGGTCTGCTCCTCTGCCACTGCGGCCAGCCCCTCGACGATGAGAAGGAAGATCAACACCTCGGCGAGGGCGTGGCCCGCGGCCACCTTCGGCCCCACCGTCCACCCCCTCTGAAGGGACGAGTTTATGGTGGCCACCAGGGTCGGGCCGGGAGCCAGAGCTCCGGTGAGCCCGATGGTGAAGGCCAAAATCAGGGTCTCTATCGCCCCAAGCATATCCGTCTTCCAGCACTTCTATGGTATCTGAACCTTTCGACCTGGATCTGACGGACCGGATCTGAGTGAAGGGGATTCGATCCCGCCTCTTTCGGTTTGGATCAAAGCTGGACCAAACCGGTTCAGAAATAGATCATTTGATCCAAAGAGGTCGAAATGGGTGGTGAGGAACGGTTGCAAAGATGTGGCATCTGATAAAAGACGGAAAACGCCTATGGACCGGTCGGGATTTGAACCCGAGGCCTCTACCATGCCAAGGTAGCGATCTACCCCTGATCTACCGGCCCGCTGGGCGGGGCATACGCAGACCTATCAAATAAAGATGTCGGTACCCCGCCGCAGAGTGACGAGTTTGGATGAGCCTGCTGCTATCTCTTCAGGGTGGACTGGACCGTCTCCACCGCCGATACTATGCCCCTTCCCCAGCGGATCCCGTTCAGGATGTCTTTGACCGTCATCTCCTCCACATTGGGGTAGTTAAGAAGCTTCTCGTAGTCCTTTGTGACGGCGTAGTTGTAATGGCCGTAGGCCACCGTCACGCCGTAGGTGAGGAGCTTGTGAGCCCGGCGGGAGGAGGTGTAGACCGCCTGGTCGGGATCGTAGACGGCATCGGCCCTGATCTTGAAGAGCTTCATCGAGAGGTCGTAGTCGTCGAGGAGAGATATCTCCCGGTGGCCGCCCGCCCGCCGGTACATCTCGCTTCTCATGGCCATATTTGAGCCGATCATGTAGCAGAAGTTGAAGGCGTTCAGAAGCCGATAAGAGCTCCGCCAGGCCCGCAGAATCTCGGCTCTGAGATCACCTCCCCGGAATATCACCGGACCCGTGCTAGCCTCGTGTTGCTCCAGGTTTCGGCTTATGACCTCAAGCCATCCCCGGGGAAAGGCGGTGTCGGCGTCGGTGAAGGCCAGTATCCGGCCGGAGGCGATCCTGGCTCCGTCCCTCCTGGCGCCGCCGATCCCGGGGTGAGTCTGTATGATCACCCTCTGCGCGTACTCCTCGGCGATCTCGACGGTACCGTCATCTGAGCCCCCATCGACTACTATGATCTCGTAGCTCTCTTTTTCCAGGGATTGGCTGGAGAGGGACCTCAGGGTCGCCTCTATCTGTTCTTCCTCGTTCAGCGCTGGAATGATGACCGATATCATTCGACATACCTCTGACCGAATAGGTCGGATAGGCCACCAGATAAAGGGCCGAAACCGCCGCCGTCGCCAGGGAGATCGAGTATAGGCGGGCCGCCGCGAAGATGAATACGAGGGAGAGGACCGCAAGCCCCCCCAGCATCAAGAGCCCGCCCTTCTGTCCTATCCTCGTAACGGTGGTAGTGGTCGACCCCAGATCCTCCTCGTAATCCACTATCTGATGGGCTATCAGGGCTTCGCAGCCGAGAATAAAGCAGAGGAGAGATATCAAGATTATCCCCCGGGAGAGTTCCCCTCCGCAGAGGAGGAACCCGGAGAGGAAGGGCAGGGCCCCGAACATCAGGCCGTGGCTGACCGCATCCGCCAGGTAACGCTCCTTGAGCCGGATGTGGCTTGCGGAGTAGGCGGTCAAGAGCAATAGGTTGATCACGACGAAGAGGGCGCCCAGAGGGTCCAGCTGGATGGAGAGGACGAGGGGGATCGTGACCAGGCCGGACATGAGAAAGATGACTCCCCCTTCGCCGACCCTTCCTGCGGCCAGGGGATTTGTCCCTGACTGCACTTTGAGGCGGTGTTGCCTGTCGATCTCGGCGTCAAAGTAGTTGTTTACGACGAAGGCGTAGCTTATGAGGCAGATATACGCCATCAAGACGAGGGCCGTCTGGTCTGGCCCACCTCCGGCCAGATAGGCCCCTGCCAGCGGAAATAGCGGATAGAACTTGATCCAGTCTTTGACTCTAAGCATTCTCAGGTAATCGATCATCTCTTGTCTCTCTCCCCGGTTGAGAAGACCGAATCTCCTTTCACCCTTATCTACCTTTTCGAATCCTGCTGATCCGTCTTGGTCTCTTCTTTCGGCTCCGGCCGGGATCGTTCGGTCAGTCCTTTCATCCTGGTAAAAATTTTTATAATAGCAAATCCGGAATGAGACGAGGACTACCTGCAAGCAGTCGGCCCCTCTGGTGGCATGACCGACGCCATCTACTCCGAGTACGGATCGGCCTTCGAGGAGTTCATGGCCGGCCCTCCAGGAGGGCGAAATCTGTTCTTCTATCCGGCCTACCTCATCGACTTTCTGGAGAACAAATCAGGGCCTGCAGCGGCGAACTGCAGCCTCTGCTCTCCCGCCTTCGAGGTCTTCATGAACCAGAGCGGCGAGAATCTGAGCGGCAGAGGTCGGCTTAATCTCTCCTCTTACCCCGATTATTTGGGCCGGGTTTTGGGCTGAGAGACCAACCAGACCGCGATAGAATCATGACCGTCGCCCAAAAGCTTCATCTGACGAGATCTTCGCCCTTCAGTCTAATCTTATGTCTCACCTTCAGCTGGTCTTTTTTCTGTCTCTTCTTTCAGAGCTTTCATCCTCGATCTGACGCTGCTCAGCCTCTCTTCGATGACCAGCATCTCCCTCTCCAGGAGATGAACTTGGTCCTCCGTCGAAGCCGATCCCTCCGGTTTTTCTCCTGGGGACGCCTTCGAGCCCGGGGCGGCCTCTCTGAGGAGGTAGCTCCCGCCCTCGATCCTTATCCCAAGGCCGTAGACCAGGGCCGAGGCGACCTTCTTTCTTCCGCTCCGCAGATCGTTCCAGAAGGCCTTGCGGGAGATCCCCATGTAAAGGGCAGCCTCCTGTTGCTGCAGATCTAGAAGGTCCACCAGGCGTATCGCCTCCAGCTCTTCCAGGGTGATCTTGACCTCCTCGCCCTTCTTTTCCCCCTCCGGCTCAAAGCGCCTAGTTTCTGGGACCTCCGTGATCCAGCGCTGGCCCCTCCGTCTGCCTCTGCCCGGGCTCATAAAATGCTCGTATCTGGGACTTTGTATATGAGGCTTATTCGGATATTTCAGAAATGTTTAAATATTATGTCTCATAAGAGACTTATTTGGTCGTGCCGGCGGAAGCTCGCCGCGGCCGTCCTACAAAAAGTGTGAGGTGAAAGATAATATGCCAGGTGGAGATAGAACCGGTCCGGCTGGGTTTGGACCCCGAACCGGCAGGGGCATGGGATACTGCTCGGGCTTTGACGCCCCAGGATATTTCAACGCTGGCTTTGGCAGGCCCTTTGGGGCTGGCAGAGGCGGTGGGCGAGGCAGGGGTGGAGGTGGAGGTCGATGCATTCGCTTCTGGCCTCCAATGCCTGTTGCCGCCTTTGGCCCCTACCCACCAGCCCCCTCCCCCGAGGTGGAGGTGGCTGATCTGGAGGGGATGGCCGAGAGCCTCGAAGCCCAGCTGAAGAGCATAAAGGCCAGGATAGAGGAGCTGACGTCCGAGAAGTGACCCCCTCTTGCAAGGCCTATATGCTCACTTTTCTTATTTTCGATCTGCTATGTTCGCTTTATTCTGATCCATTTTACTTTACTATGCTATTTCCCTTGTAGCCGCCGTTTCTCCGGCTCAAGGTCTATCATATTCCAGATCTTCTCCATATCTAGGTACCTCTCGGTGGCAGAGGCCAGCTCGTCGTATCCATCGCCAGCCAGGACCGATCCCCTGACCAGCTTCTTCTCGCGGTAGAGGTGGTCCAGAAAGGCATCCCTGAAGTTCTGGTTCTGGAATATGCCATGAAGGTATGTTCCTATGATGAGCCCATCAGCGCTCACGGCACCGTCATCCCCGAAGGCCGGGGGGTCCTGAGTGGTCGTCATCCCCATATGGATCTCGTAGCCATAGACCCTCTCCCCCTTTATCGGCCCCAGGATCGGGCCGTCGCCGGTCACCGTCTTCTCCACCTGGACGGTCCTCTTCTCATACCGATCGAACCGGGTCTCCAGGTCCAGAAGGCCCAAGCCCGGCATCGAGGCGGTGGTATTCTCGATCCCCTGGTCGACGATGCTCTTTCCCAGGATCTGGTAGCCGCCACAGATCCCCAGGATGGGGATGCCCTCGTTCCGGAGGGCCAGGATCTCCCGGTCGGTCCCCCTCCGCCTCATCTCCTCCATGTCCGCGACGGTGTTCTTCGTTCCGGGGATGATGACGGCGTCGGGCCTTCCGAGGGGCTGGCCAGGGCTCGCGTACCGGACTATTACCTCCCGCTCCAGAGGCTCGAAGTCGGTGAAGTTCGATATTCTGGGAAGCCTGATTACGGCTATCTCGACCCTCTCGCCGCCATCGTCGCCTCCCCTCTTGTCCCCCAGGGAGACGGAGTCCTCTGAAGGAAGGTCGAGGTCGAGGTAAGGCATGACGCCGAGGACGGGAACACCGGTCAGCTCCTCCAGCATATCGAGGCCGGGCTCCAGTATCGCCGGGTCGCCCCGGAACTTGTTGATCACGAGCCCACGGACGAGCTGCCTTATATCAGGCGGGAGGAGCTTCACCGTCCCGTATAGGCTGGCAAAGACCCCGCCCCTCTCGATATCCCCCACCAGGATGATGGGGGCACGAAGCTTCGAGGCGACGTAGATGTTGGCGATATCCCGATCGTAGAGGTTGATCTCTGCCCCGCCGCCAGCCCCCTCGACGACGACGTAATCATAATCGCAAGAGAGCTTCTCGATGGCCCGGTCGACCACCGTCTTCAATCCATCGATCTCCCGGTAGTACTCCTCTGCGGACTTGTCAGCCCTGGGCACGCCGAAGACGATCACCTGGCTGGTCCTATCGCCCTTGGGCTTGAGGAGGATCGGGTTCATCAGCTCCGTCGGCTCGATTCCCGAGGCCCAGGCCTGGACCGCCTGGGCGATCCCCATCTCCTTGCCTTCGGAGGTGACCCAGGAGTTGAGGCTCATGTTCTGAGACTTGAAGGGAGCCACCTTAAGCCCCCGATTTTTGAGGATCCTGCATAGGGCGGCGACGATGGTGCTCTTTCCGGAGTGGGAGGTGGTTCCGAGGACCACGATGAATCGCGTCATGTCCTCTCCGAGAGGGATGGGCAAGTTTATTTGTCTTTTGGAAGGGGTGTTGATCTATCCCCTGGTCGCCCTGACTGGCAGCCAGTCGAGTACGCCTTTGGGGTGAGGGCAGAGAGGGGCGGTTTGAGGGAGCATGTCTCTCCTCGGCTACGTCACCGTAATCAGCGGGAGCTTGACGGTGACAGACCCCGTCCAGAGCGGGTTTGCGATATCCCAAGCGACTGGGATTTACCCGATTTACTGCGTCATCGACTCTGCGAATGGACTGAAAGCCCTCTACATCGACCTCCCGCCAGAAGATCCGGCGGTCTGAGCTCGGCCATGAAAAGCTTAATTAACGGTTAGACGAAATTGGTGTTCGTGGTAGCGGGGTGAAAATGCTGCCCATTTGTGGAGTGGGATAAAAATGACCGAGGTTTTAGCTTGAAGCTTAGACATATTGCTCTATATTTGATCCTCTCAATCTCCCTCATATCAGGCCTTTGCATGGCAGAAGACGGCAACGTATCGACGAGCGACGGAGATATAGAACCGATGGCGTCCGCGGAGCCGACGGAGCCCGCGACCTCCGAGGCGGAGACGGCATCCCCAGATGCGGCCGCCCCTGAGCTCGGAGGAACATGGATCTTGAACACCGGGGACGGCCAGATCTCGATGGTCATCTACCAGTCGGAGGATCTCCTCTTCGGCGCCGCCAACTCCGAGACGCCGAAGCCGTGGAACGGCGTGGTCTCGGGCTTGGTGTACGGGAACGAACTCGAACTTCAGATCCTCTCCCTCCAGGACGGCGTCCTGGTCTCGATGCTGATCGCCGGGACTGCGGCAGAAGGCTCCATAACGGGGACCCTCGTCCAGTCCGATAGTCAGGGCAAGGTGAACAAGGAAAGCGTCATGGGCTTTCTGACCAGCCCCGATACCTCGGGGTACGAGCCCGTCGATGTGCCGACCGCCGCGATGACCGCTGCCACGGTGACGCCGACCCCAGAGATCGCCGCAACGACGGAGGAGGAGACTAACGAGGACGGCAGGAAGAAACCCGTAGATGTGGTCACTTTAAAGGATACCATACCATACTCTCCCTTTGAGATCTGAAGTTGCGACTGCCTCGAGGGGTCGACGCAACTTTCAGCTTATTTTTGATCAAAAGCCCATATTTTATTGCCGCCTTATCTCGATGGCCATCCTCGGCGGCCGCATCCTATCCGAAAGGACTTTAATCACGATCAACCTATAAAAGACTATGAAACAGATTTTGCTGGTTCTTCTGTTGTTGTTGCTGGCTGGCCTGGCCGAGGGGTCGGTCTTCTTCAAGATCGTGGAGGTCCCGACCGTCTACGTGAGTCCCGAGGGTGAAGCTGGCTTCACGGTATTCGTCGAGAACCTGGGAAGCGAGAGCACCTACGCGGGCCTCAAGTTCAGGAACATCCCCGAGGGCCTCTCCATAGCTGGCCCCCGCTGCACCAAATGGGTCGACTCCGGGACGACCAGGGAGTTCGACTGTCAGCTCAAGGTGGGGGCGGGGGACATTTCGCCGGGAAGCTACACCTTTGAAGTGGGGATCGTGGCCACAGGCGCTCCGCCGGAGTGGACCCCGGTCGAGGTGATCGTGAGCGACGATGCCGCCTTGAGGGCAGACCAGGCCGAAGGCGCCGGTTCTGCCGAGCCGGAGGAGTATCCGGCATGCCCCATATCGAGGGAAGTCGGGGGGACGGAGGAGGAAGAGGCGACTCCGGGATTTGGGATCGGGACCGCCCTGGGGGCGGCGGCCCTGCTGCTGATATCAGGAAGGATCAGGAGACGGTAGGAGGGATCATAGAATCCGGCCCTCCATCTCCCAGCCCAGCATCTCCTTTATTACCAGGTAGCTCATCTCCGGCGGGATCGCCCCCACCTCGGTGCAGATGACGTCGATATACTGATGGGGGGTGACGTCGAAGGCTGGGTTTCTCACCCGGACGTGCTTCAGATCCGATATCTCGGGGTAGACCTCCTCAGCGGCCCTCATCTCGATGGGGACGAGCTCGCCCATCAGAGTCTCGGGGCTGAACTTGTAGGTCTCCGCCGCCACCATGAAGCTCGTCCTAGCCTCGTGAGCGGCGAGGGCGATCGCGGCGGTCCCGATCTTGTTGACCAGGGAGCCGCTCGCGGTTATCACGTCCGCGCCGACGATCACCTGATCGACCTCGTTGATGACCGTTCTCACCGCCGAGTCGACGACCAGCTCTGTCTCGATCCCCCAGTCGTCCAGGGCCTTTATCGTCAGATGGCCCTGAAACCTGGGCCGCGACTCGGTGGCGATGACTTTGATCTCCTTGCCCGAGTCGAAGGCGGTCTTGATGATGGAGAGGGCGACCGAAGAGTTGCAGTGGGTGAGGATCGTGTCGCCCTCCCGGACCCTCCGGGACCCGATCTCGCCGATCCGCTCGACGGCCAGAAGCGACCGTTCGACGAAGTCGTCGGCGTTCTTGGCGAGAGACCTTCGGGCCGACTCCAGGTCCTCTCCCCCGTAGCGCATCACCATCCTGATGGCGTTGGATAGCGACACCGCCGTCGGCCTCGTATTGAGGAGGATCTCGGCGGCCCGGCCCACCTCGGCGCGGAACTCCTCGATCCCCAGGGGCTCGATGGATAGGGCGAACTCCTTCAGCGCCCCGGCCGCCGCCCTTCCGATGAGGGCGGCGCCCCGGATCTCCATCGATCTGATCTTCTCGGCCGTATCCAGCAGATCGTTCATTGGGCGGATCATGTGGTGACTTCCCATCAGGCCGAGGCGATGGATTTCGCGAATTTTGCCACCCGTTCGCCGAGCTTTCGGCAGGCGATCAGCGCCCCGGCGTCCGGTGCCCCCACGGCGACAGCGCCGTAGTGGCCGCCGGTCTCCAGGGGGTCGCCGACGATGATCATCCCGTGGATCAGCATCGCCTCGATGATGGAGATCAGGGTGGTCTCATTTCCGCCCGAGAGGCTCCCCGAGGAGGTGAAGGCCGCGCCGACCTTGCTCTCCAGCTTGCCCCGGATCCGGACCGACCTGTCGATGAAGCTCTTCATCTCGCCGGAGAGGGACCCAAAGTAGGTGGGTGCTCCCAAGACGATCCCGTCGGCGGCCGTCATCTCCTCCAGGGTCGCCTCTTCGACCTTCTTCAAAACCACGTCTGCTCCACCGTTCTTCGCCCCCTCAGCCACGGCCTCTGCCATCTTGGCGGTGTTCCCGCTTCGAGAATGATAAACTACCAGCACCTTTGACATCTCATCCACCTCAGTTTATTCTCAACTCTGAACTCTACTCGAATCGACTCGGATTATATCTTCTGGCTTTCACTCTTAAAGTTCCTTTGATCAAAATCCACCTCCCACCGGCTGCGACTCAGCGGCTCACCGCTCGTCCTCACAACTCTCAAGGCTCGCCTCTCCTCAGAATGATCCGGTCGCCCTCCTCGACCCCGAGAAAGATATCCAGCCCCCGAACCACCTTTCCGATGTGGTTTACCGCCGAGTAGGGCTGCGACCCGCCGAAGAAGATGCAGAAGGCCGATCCCGGCGTCCAGTAGGAGACGTCGCCAGCCTCCGACACTGGCGAGGGGTTTTCGTCGGCGAGGCCAAAAGGCAGGCCGAAGTAGACCTCCTCCTGCCACACTTGCGCCCTCGCCTCCAGGGGGAGCCTCTCGAGTATTTCCCGGGCGGTCCGCGGGTTTCGGTAGTCGATCTCCACCAGGGCCTCGCCCTTACCCTCCACCACGATCTTGATGAACGTCATGCTATGACACCTCCGTTTGCTCGTTTTCTCTCTTTGTCTGGGGATAGTATGATCCGAAGAGCGACTTAACCTTTCCCGCAGTTTAAACCCATTTATTTAGATAAGATGACGATCCAATAGCTCCGTAGGTGATATGAGATGATCTGGCAAGATCGCATCGTCATCGATCCTGCGATCCTAGCGGGCAAGCCCGTGATCAAAGGCACGCGTCTCGCCGTCGAGTTCGTCATCGGCCTTCTCGCTCAGGGGTGGTCGGAGTCTGAAATACTGAGAAACTATCCTGGCCTGACTCACGAAGAGTTCCAGGCCTGTCTCAGCTATGCGAGAGAGTAATCTGATAGAACGGTTTTGATACCCGTTACATATCATGAGCAGTCTTAGTTCTAGCCGATTATGAAATTGCCTCTGAAAAGAGCTTCTTTCCTTTTTCTGTGAATTCGATGACGCCCAGCTGTTTGAGGAAATCCAGCTCGTCGTCGACCTCCCATCCCTCCGCAAGCTTGCCGTCGGCTATGCGCCAGATGAAGACCATCATCATCTCCACCTTCTTGCCGGTAGGGGGCAGTGAGACTCCGAAAAGATTCCATTCGCCAGTATGAGTCCCCGTGGCCTCGATCCGGACCCAGACCTTATCCCCTTCAGCGATGATATCCTCAATATTCTCATGCCAATCGGGGAAGCCTTCGAAGGCCAGGGCGAAGAGCCGCTTAAAGCTTTCCAGGCCCCGCTGTTGATGGGCGTGATCGACGTAATCGGGCGCCACCAGCTCGTCAAACTGATCCAGGTTCCGATTATTATAGGCTTCAATGAACCTGCGAACAACCGCCTTATTCTCTTCCGACGACATGGCAAATCACTTCTTATTAAATTCTTCTTTCTTAATACATAAGAATTGTTGTCTGCAAGATTTTCTCGCGATTCGACAGCTGCCCCATCGCGCCATTCTCCAACAACATAATTTTGATGTTGTGGGCCCTGGAACACAAGATAGAGCAAAAGACGTTTCGAAAATCCTGGTGGTGAGATTCTGACCTCGGAAAGCCCGACCCTTGATCGAAGTGAGTATCGTACCAGGAGCAGGCTGGGAAAGGGAGAGAGCAGAAGAGTTGACCGGCAATAAATATATCCGATCGAGAGGGTGCTCATCCCCTCTCGATCATCGTCCCGACGCCGCCGTCGGTGAAGAGCTCCAGAAGGAGGGCGTGGGGCCTTCTCCCATCGACGATGTGGGCCGACTGGACCCCGCCCTCCACGGCCCGCACGCAGGCCTCCACCTTGGGGATCATCCCGCCGGTGATCACCTTGTCGTGGACCAACCTGCTGAAGTCGGAGATCTTGAAGCTGGATATGACGCTGTTGGAGTCCTCGGGATTGAGCTTCACCCCCTCGACGTCGGTCACCGAGATCAGCTTTTTAGCGCCCAGGGCGATGGCGATAACGCCGGCGGCGGTGTCGGCGTTGACGTTCAGGTTGTTCCCCTCGCCGTCGACGGCGATGGGCGAAATGATCGGGATGTACCCCTTCCCGGCGGTGATCATGATGATCTCGGGGTTCACCCTCACCACCTCGCCGACCCAGCCCAGGTCGATGGGCAGCTCCTCTCCCTCGATCAGGATCGGCTCCTTCTTCCTCGCGACGATCAGCTGGCCGTCTTTGCCTGAGAGGCCGATCCCCTTGCCCCCGTGCTTTCCGATGAGGGTGACCAGGCCTGAGTTGATGTTTCCGACGAGAACCATCCTCGCGATCTCCAGCGTCTCCTCGTCGGTTACCCGGAGGCCTCCCACGAAGACCGACTTCTTGCCGAACCGGGCCATCTTCTCAGAGATCTCGGGGCCGCCACCGTGGACGACGACCGGATGGATCCCTACGTACCGGAGGAGGACGAGATCCTGGACGAAGGTGTCCAGAACCTCCCTGTCGCTCATGATCGATCCGCCTATCTTTATCACCATGATCGAGTCGTAGAACTCCCGGAGGTACGGGAGAGCCTCGATGAGCACCTGTTCCCTTTTGACCGACATCCGCAGATCCTTCCCTTTTTCTTTCCCTCTACTTCTCTGGGGCAAATTTGGCAGACGATCTCAGTCGATGGACATCAATATGTCGCCCGGCGAGACCGTCGACCCGACCTCGGCGTAGATCTCCTCTACGACTCCGTCCTTGTTGGCGCAGACGTCGTTCTCCATCTTCATCGCCTCGAGAACGGCGACGGCGTCTCCCTTGGAGACCCGGTCCCCTTTGCCCACCAGGTAGCGGATGATGACCCCCTGCATGGGGACGGTGACCCCGTCTTTGGGAGCCTTCGGCTCCGCCGCCTCGATGGAGATCCCCGCCGGCGCGACCTTCACCAGGTAGGCCTCGCCGTCCACCTCCACGTTGAAGGCCGCGGGCTTTCTACCGATGGTGATGGCAGCCTGGGACTCTGTGGGCGTGGCCTTCTTGAGAGGCTCCTCCTTCACCTCCCCCTTCAGGAACTTCTCGGCCACCTGGGAGTAGAGGGCGTAGGTGAGGATGTCCTCCTCCTTTCTGATCAGGCCCTTCTCTTCCGCCTCTGCCTTCATCTTCTCGTACTCGGGAGGGATCAGGTCCGCGGGCCGGACGTCGATCGGCTCCTCATCCTCCAGGATCTCGGCCTTGATCTTGGGGTTTATCTCCGCGGGAGACCGTCCGTAGAGGCCCTTGACGTAGTCCTTCACCTCCTTGGGGACGGCCTTGTACCGCTCGCCGGTGAGGACGTTCAGAACGGCCTGGCTCCCCACGATCTGACTGGTGGGAGTGACCAGGGGCGGATATCCTAGGTCCTCCCTAACCCTGGGGATCTCGGCCAGAACCTCGTCGTACTTGTCCAGAGCCTTCTGCTCGATCAGCTGAGATACGAGGTTGGAGAGCATTCCGCCCGGTACCTGGTAGACGAGGACGTTGCTGTCCACCCGGGCGGAGATGGGGTTGAAGACGGGGGCGTAGACCTCCATCAGCTTCTCGAAGTACCTCTTTATCTCGGTCAAGAGCTTGAGGTCGAGGCCCGTATCGTAGGGGGTTCCCACCAGAGAGGCGACGATGCTCTCCGTGGGTGGATGAGACGACCCCCATCCCAGAGGAGATATGGCGGTGTCGAGGATGTCCACTCCCGCCTCGCAGGCGAAGATGAAGCTCATGGGGGCCATGCCGCTGGTGCAGTGGGAGTGGAGGCAGACGGGGACGTCCACCGCCTCTTTCATCGATGCGACCAGGTCGTAGGCGTCGTGGGGCAGGATCAGCCCCGCCATGTCCTTGATGCAGATGGAATCACAGCCGAGATCGGCGAGCTCCACCGCCATCGCTGTGAACTGCTCTATGGAGTGAACGGGACTCGTGGTGTAGCAGACGCTCCCCTGGACGTGGGCGTCGGTCTTTTTGGCGGCCTTGATGGCGACCAGCATGTTCCTTATGTCGTTTACGGCGTCGAATATCCGAAAGACGTCGACGCCATTTGTCGCCGCCTTTTCTACGAACTTCTCCACCACGTCGTCGGCGTAGTGGCGGTAGCCGACCAGATTCTGTCCCCGGAGGAGCATCTGCATGGGGGTGTTGGGCATGGCGAGCTTCAGGGCGCGAAGCCTCTCCCAGGGGTCCTCGTTCAGGTACCGGATGCAGGCGTCGAAGGTGGCACCTCCCCAAACCTCCATGGAGAAGAATCCCACCTGGTCGAGCTTCTCCGCTATCGGGAGCATGTCCCGTGTCCTCATCCTAGTGGCTAAAAGTGATTGATGAGCATCTCTAAAAACCGTCTCCGTAAGCCTTACTTTACTCATGAGATCAACCTTCCGAATACTTCAGATCATTTCGTGCTTTTCTAGCTCCCTCAAAACGTGATATCCCAGATCAGTGAGCATGTACTTCTTCCATGTATGTTTCTCGGGGGTTATGCACTCAACCAATTCCCGCTCTTCACACTCCTTTATGGCGCGGCTTATGTTCTGAATCGACCGATCTGTCATGTTAGCTACTTCTGATGCTTTAACCACTCTGGAATTTCTGATCGATCTCATCAGGAGAAGGCGCCTATCTACGCTGAGAACCCACCTCTCTATCTCGTCAACGTTCATAAGGATTACCAGTCCGGATCGTTTCTCCTAGGAGGGATTATTATAAGTTATTTAAAGTTGGTGGAGATGGTGAATTATAAAAAACTCTTCGTCCGGGGGCCTCCGCGGCATCGATGGAGATTGATGGGTCTTCTGATTCTGATTTTTCTATCCAGGCCGATATGCCGGAGATATCGGCCTCGTCCCCGCCCTCCGAGTCGAGTGGTTCCATCTTTTGCCCTAGGACTGAATTTGGCCCATGGTCAGAGCCGGGTAACCAAAAGTGTCAATTTTTCTTTCGAAGGGACCGTCGGACCCCCAGATGGAAAAGGATCGCGATCCAGTACATCGATCATATAAATGGTTGGGAAGGTCTGGGAAATTGTTATGCGAAGTCATATCGATGGCCTTCGCGTTAATGCCGCAAAATCTTCACCTGAAATGTCCATTACGGCCGTCTGGAAAGGGCGATTCGGTCGGCGTTTAAACGAGTTTTCAGCAGCAATATCTCGATCTGCACATTAGTGTGCGCCACAAGTGTCTATTAGTATTTTGTTTCCATCTCGCCGTTAGTGAAGATCCATGAGAGTTAGAGTTGTGAGTTCAAAAAATGAGATACCTGATCTGAACCCGAACGAGAGGATAGTCCATATGGCCTTCAGGGCCTCCAACGTGGACTTTCTGAATCTGATGAAGGTATGCCCAAGGCTCAGGGCGATCCAGGTCCCACCATCCTACCACAAGACGATGTCCAGGGCGATCCAGCTATTCTTGGAGATGCAGGGGATCGATCTCTTGGAGGGTGACGTTTGGGGTCACAGAAAGGATATCGACGAGTACTTCCTGGTAAACGATGAGACGATAGGCGAGATCGAGACCATGATCGCAAGCGGCGTCGGCATCGATGAGGCCGCAGACCAGATCATGAAGAAGACGAGGCTTGCGCCCGACCTGATCAAGTACATCGCGAGGTCCAAGATCACCGCCTGAAACCTCAGGCGGACCAGACCCCCCCCCTCAAGATCCAAATTAGGCCTTATCTTCTCTGGCCTGATCTTTCGCCTTCTCTATTCGAAGATTATATCCGGCGTCTATGGCTGGCGAGGGCGGGCCCCTCTTCGAAGCCGCATATCGCCTTTGGGGACGGGCCGAGAAAGGCTTTGAGAGTCAAATCTGCCACCGGATCTTTTTATCCAGCAAGATTGCGCTGGATATGGGTTATCTCTTCGGATAGATCGGACCTGAGACGTCCTGCGAGAAAAATCGGATGAAGGCCGTCGTCCTCGAAATCATGGTCAATATGGACGTTAGTATACAACACAATTAACTATTAATACTTAGATTTACATCCTAGTATTTGTTAAGGTGAATTGCCATGAGAATTAGAGTTGTGAGTTCAAAAGATGAGATCTCGGAGCTGAACCCGAACGAGAGGGTCGTCCACCTGGCCTTCAGGCCTTCGAACGTCGACTTCCTCGACCTGATGAGGAGCTGCCCGAGGCTCCGGGCCGTCC
>NZ_JBNGCU010000026.1:0-20021 GCF_049974945.1 Methanocrinis sp.
CCCACCATCCCCGAGAGCTTCACCACCGAGACGACGGTGTAGTTGGCCCCCAGGTAGAGGAAGAAGATGCTCAAAAGCAGTTTCAGGTATATCTTGGGTTTGAGCCTTTTCTTCTTGGGGTGGACCGCTCCCCCGGCCACCATCCCCTCCAGAGACCTCGCCCTCGCCTCGTCGGCGACCCTCTCCACTTTGATTGCGTAGAGGAGGTAGACGAAAAAGAGGGCGAGGCAGAGAAGGGCCTCGGCGAGGGCGAAGACCCCGTCCAACAGCATCAGGGAGAGGAGGAGCGCCGAGCCGACGAATAGAGGCAGATCGACGTTGGCGAGCTCATACCTGGTCACCATCTTCTTTCCCACGATGGCGGAGAGGCCCAGGATGAGGAAGATGTTGGTCACGTTCGAGCCCATCACGTTTCCGGCCACCATCTCCGAGGAGCCCTTCATCACCGCCAGAATCGAGGATACCAGCTCCGGGGTCGAGGTACCCAGGGCGATGATGGTGACGCCGATGATGAAGGGCGAGATCCCGAAGGAGATCCCGATCCTCTCGGCGGAGTCGGTGAAGCGGTCTGAGGCCTTCACCAGGACCGCGAGGCTGGCGACGAAGACGAGAGCCCAGAAGAGGATGGGGAGCATGCCACCCCATCTGCCGACGAGGTTAAAATTGTTTTCTCAGAAGGGATTTTTCGCCTCGTCACCGCCACGACCCGGTCGGCGTCATCGTACCCGGCCCGGCGACGGCGGGGTTATCAAGACCACGGTGGGGAGTTCGGGCGGGCAAGGTGACGATATCGATCAGTTCCCGGATTGAAATTTTGAGGGTAACAAAAATATAGCCCTACGAAATATTCAGCTATAGACCCGAGGTAATTAAGATGGTAGAAAATCCAGGAACAGAAAAGGTTAGTGATTTACTAAAGTATATTCATAATGGTGATTATGTAGTTCCCTACTTCCAAAGAGGATTCGAGTGGGAATCAGGCATGATTTGTGACCTTATAGAATCAATATTACAAGATTATTATACAGGACTTATTCTTTTATGGGATTTAAACCCAGAAGATGCTCGTAACGAGAAATGGGACCCAATTTGGGGTGCAGAACTAAAAAACACACCTAAAAAGGCGATTCTTGATGGTCAACAGAGATTATCTTCCCTCTATTATGCCATTTATAACCCTAATAAAAACTTTCCAAATAGAAAATCGTATTACGTATTCTTTTTAGATTTAAATAAAATTTTGAATAAAGAATATGACGACTCAGTAACTTATAAGTATTACTCCAATTATCAAAATATAAAACAAATTATGGATTCTAATAAAAATTGGATTGATTCTGGTATAATACCCATTTCAATATTATCAGCTACAGACGTAAATTATCCAAATAAGAGCTACATCGATTCCAAAGATTTCGCTAATGACCTCTCTAAATATATAGATATAAATAAAGATCAATTGCCTGAAGACATAACAACGCATGCAGTGTACCAGGTTCTAAATGGGATATTGAACTATACATTCGTCTTTTACCCGTTAAAAGACGATAGAACGTTGCCAGATATTTGTAATATATTCGCAAGAGTTAATGCAAAAGGCATGAGACTATCTACATTTGACCTGATGAATGCTTTTATTTATCCCAAGGGTGTGAAATTAAGAAAAGATCTTTGGGAGAAAAAGACCAATGAAAAACTTAAAGAAATTGATACAAATATGGATGAATACCTCCTCAAACTCATCTCACTTTATAAACAAAATTATTGCTCATCTAAATACATCTATAATTTAATTCCTGGTGCGGAAACGTTACGTAAAAATGAATTTGGAAAAAAATATAAAGATAGACTTGTAAAAGATGGAGATGAATTTCGACATTTATGGGATAACGCCTGTCGTTATGCTGAAATCGCCAGGAAAAGAATTATGAATAATGGTACTTTGGATTTAGGGGCCGTCAAAACCGATTTCATACCTAATACAACCATAATTCCGGTAATGGGTGCCATATTATGGAGCCATGAAAGCAAATCAGATACAAAAGAGTTTGGAGATAATTTAAATAAATGGTATTGGGCGTCGGTATTCTCCGAGGATTACAGCGGATCATCAGATAGCGTCATGGCTAAAGATTTTAGGGACTGGAACGAATTCGTGGAGAAGGGAAAAATCATCGAACGAGTTGAGAGGATTAATAGAGAGTATATACTTAAATTAGATCTAAAAAACATCAAAAAAGGTTCCTCCAGATATAAAGCCATTATTTGTATATTAACACTTAACGATGCAAGGGACTTTTATAAAGCGAGTTCTCCCGGAATCGTGGACTATTCAAGCGATAATATCAATGATCATCACATTTTTCCAAATTTGGTAAAGGGGTTGGACCCAGAAAAAAGCAAAGGATTTGACGACTACAAAGACTCAATCGTAAACAGAACATTATTGCTCAATGATACTAATATCAAAATAAATAACAAGAGACCGTCCTCATATTTAAGAGATCTGACGACCTATTGGGGAGATGAAGAACATGTTAAGGCTATATTAAATCGACATTTGATAAGTGAAGAGGCGTTCAGATGCATGATAGAAGACGATTTCGATGCTTTTGTGATAGAAAGGGAAAAAACTATCAAGCAGCATCTAATTTCAAAGCTTGAACTTTAGGATAAGGGATTCCAAGTCATTGAACGATCCTTATGAAAGCAAAAACTCGACTCTATCCCTTTATCGCCCCCTCGACGCTCCCGTCTCGTTCTCCCTCCAGAAATCCCACCACCTCCGATAAGGTCTCGTCCGGATGGCTGATCCAGAAGAGGTGCCCCGCCCCCTCGATCTCGCGGGACTCCGCGCCGGGGGATCTTCTCGGCGAGGATCCGGCCGTTCTCCGGCGGGATCAGGATGTCCGAGTCGCCGGCCATGACCTGCGTCGGGATCTTCAACTCTTAGGATTTACGCAGTTAGTGTGCGTGAGACATTATGACTTAGATATTTTATATATTCTCTTATAGCATTTCGAATCCACGATTAGAATACCTCCACCAGGCCGAACGAGATGTGATGATTCGATCCACAGTGCCTCCGTATCTGGCGGGCTTCAGTACACGTAAAAACGTTGGCAGCAGCCATCAGAAAGTGGATATAGTCCAGATCGCAACACTTAGGTGGATTCAATTTTATATGTCATCTCATATTCGCGTCTATATTTGGATTGGACCGAATCATCAAAACCAAAATCGGGATATAAGATCATCTCCTCTCATTTCGGATCGGATGACGAGCTTGAACAAAAGGATCGAGGTCGCCCTCGGCGATATCACGAAGCTTGCGGTCGACGCCATCGTCAATGCCGCAAACCCCTCCCTCCGAGGAGGCGGTGGCGTCGACGGCGCGATACACCGGGCGGCGGGCCCCGGCCTTCTCGCGGAGTGCCGGACCTTGGGCGGCTGTCCTCCCGGCGAGGCGAGGATCACAAAGGGGTACCGCCTTCCCGCTGAATTTGTGATCCACACTGTGGGGCCGATCTGGCAGGGCGGAGCCAGCGGCGAGGATGAGCTTCTGGCGAAGGCCTACCGGAGCTCTCTCTTGCTCGCCGAGGTGAACGGGATCAAATCGATCGCCTTTCCGGCCATCAGCGCCGGTGCCTACGGGTTTCCGATGGAGAGGGCATCATCGATCGCCGTCGCCGAGATCGGGGATTTTCTGGAGAAGAACGACACGATCGAGAGGGTGGTGCTGGTCTGCTTCAGCGAGAGGGCAAAAGGGTGCTATATCGAGGCTTTAGAGGAGAGGAGATCGCGGTAAACGTTTCTTAGCGTCCGATACCTTCCAATGTTAGTATTTCCGATAAACGGCGCTTCTGTGTCCCACCTCGATGACGAAGATGATCATCCGGTCGCCTTCGATCGTCATTATCACGCGATAGTCTCCGACCCTCAGAGAGTAGATGGGACACTTCGCAGATCCCTTGATCTTCTTGACGGAGGAGTACGGATCTTCTTTGATCGCGCCGACGGCACGAAATATCCTCGCCGCTTCCTCAGGAAGGCTTTTGATAGCCCTCCGGGCAGCTGGCGAGTAGATGACAGAGTACATCACCGAAGCTCCAGCTCAGCTTCGATCTCTTCCTCGGTATAGTATCGGCCTTTTTTCAAGTCCTCCAGCGCCTCTTCGATCCTCTTGAGCGTATCCTCGCTGAGGGGCTCATCGTCCGTTGCCATGGTGGCAAGCCGATCGACGACATCGTTGTAACTCTCCCGAGGGTGCCGCTTCAGCTCGTCTAGCCGCGCCTTCGTCTCCTGGTGGATCACGATCGTCGTGGTCTCAGGCATATATCTGGCTATATGGAGATATAGTATATGAAAGCTCCTGCCCTGGAGAGACCGAAATTGCAAAAGTATTCTTTTTCACTGTTCTCCCTGACCCTAGACCAATGTGAAATACCCAATTCGATCATGCCTCTGAGCGCAAGAGAGATGTAGGCCTGGCACAAACCCGCCTCCAGGCATAAACTGCGAGGTATTCTCCATGGAACTTGATGAGATGGCAAAGACGCTGGTTGCGACACTCCACCTGGAAACAAACCCTGTAGGCGTGAAGCTGATCAAAAAGGAAGAAGACATCCCCGAAGACATCGAGCTGATCACCGAGCCCCTCCGCTACTGCGAGATGGTCCAGGCGGCAAGGTACAGGGGAGAGACCACCCTGGCCAAGGTCGATATGCACTCCTGCAAGGGTGGCGCCTCTGGTTTAGGATTAATGGAGTTTCCCGAGAACATCGCGTCCGGCAACCTCTACTTCTCGAAGCTGAACAAGGTGGTGACGAAGGAGGCGGGCTCGAAGATCGTATCCTCCTTCCCGGCCCAGGAGGCGGGGAGCATCGTGGCGACCCTGGTTGCGCCCCTGGACAAGATGACAGTTAAGCCAGATGTCGTCATCTTCGTCGGAAAGCCCTTTCAGGCGAGGAGGGTGGTCCAGGCGGCCCTCTGCCAGGAGGGCGGCAGGGTGAACTTCGACACCGCCGGCATCCAGTCCTTCTGCGTCGACGCCACCTCCTCCCCCATCCTGAAGGGGGACGTGAACGTCTCCATGGGCTGCGACGGCGCCGCCAAGAACGCTGGATTAGAGGACGACTTCGTGGTGGTGGGCATCCCCTTCGACATGGCAGAGAAGATCACGCCGATCCTGGCCGAGAGGGGCGAGGGCTGGGACAACTGGATGAGGTCCTGACACCGATAACGGGGCCGACGTAAACAGAAATATCAGTGGAGGACCCGCCACCGGAGGAGGACGCCGCCGTCGATGAGATGAGCCGAGATCAGCTCGAGCCTGGGAAAATCGCCACCGAAACCGGGGCCGTCCACCAGGGTGGGCGCCCCCTCCCCGCCGATGATCATGGGGCCGACAAAGACCGAGATCTCATCGACGAGCCCCGCCTCGACCAGGGACCAGTTCAGTGTGGCGCCCCCCTCCACCATCAGCCGCTCTACCCCTTTTTTCTTCAGGATCGTCATGAGCTCTGCGAGGTCGACCCTCTCTTCTCCGGCGACGACGATCTCGCACTTCTTCCTCAACATGGCTAGCCGCCCCTCGGGAGCCTCCCTGGTGACGGCGAGGATGCAGCCCTCCCCCAGGACCTCAGCATGCGGTGGAGTTCTCGCCCGGCTGTCGACGACGACCCGCAGGGGGTCCTCGGAAAGGCCCCGATCCTTCCTCATCCTCCTCAGCTCAGAAGACTTGACCCGGAGCCCCGGATCGTCGGACAGGACCGTCCCTACGCCCACCATGACCGCGTCGCTTCTGGCCCGCAGGAGCTTAACCCGGTCCATGTCCCCCTGCCCCGATATCCTCACCTGCCTCTTCTCAAAGGAGCTGATCTTCCCGTCGGCACTCATGGCGCTGTTGATGATTACTTTGGGCCTCTCCATTATGATCTCGGGCATGGAACGGAAAGCTAAATATTTTACCTCTCCCATCTTGGCTCGATGGCGGAGCCAGACAAGATCATTCTAAGGGGAACGATCCTCCTGGGCGAGGAGCTTGAGCCCTTCGAGGGCTACCTCGTCTTGCGGGACGGGGTCGTCGCAGAGATCGGGTCCGAGAGGATCGACCCTGACTTCGAAGGGATAATATCTCCGGCCCTCATCAACGCCCACGTCCACCTGGGCGACTCGATCCTCAAGGACCCGCCTTATCTCCCCCTCAATGATCTGGTGGGGCCCGGGGGGGTCAAGCACAGAGCTCTCTCATCGGCCACCAGGCGGGAGCAGGTCGAGGGGATGAGAAGGTCGCTATCGTATATGGCCCGCTCTGGAACATCTGCCTTCGCCGACTTTCGCGAGGGCGGAGAGGATGGTGTCGAGATGCTCCTCGAGGCGATGGAGGAGGGAAAGAGGGGAGATGGGTTGGACCTGATCGGGAGGATCTTCGGAAGGCCAGACCCGGGATCGATCCAGGTCCACCAGAATTGCTGGGGGGTCGGGATCAGCAGCACGAAAGATCATCCCCGCTCCTGGGTCGAGGATGTCGTGGAGGTCGCAAGGTCCGAGGGTAAGAAGATCGCCCTCCACGCTGGCGAGGCCGGAAGAGACGACATCGAGGACGCCCTGAGCCTTGAGCCCGACCTACTCGTCCACCTGACGAAGGCAGAGCCCCGGGACCTGGCGAAGGTGGCGGAGGCAAGAGTTCCCGTCGTCGTCTGCCCAAGGTCCAACCTCGTCACGGGGGTGGGGCTTCCCGACATCGCCCGCATGCTCGATATTGGGATCGTGGTGGGCCTGGGGACCGACAACGTCATGCTCAACGGCCCAAACCTATTCTCCGAGATGGAGTTTTTGTCCAAAGCGCTGCTGCATAACGATAGACAGGTATTTATGATGTGCACGCTAAACGGTGCCCAGATCTTGGGCGCGGATGACGCAGCTGGCGCCATCCGCGTCGGAAAGAAGTGCAGGATAATGGTCATCAACAGACGGTCGGATAACATGGCGGGGGGAAAAGATTCCCTCGCAAGCCTGGTCAGGAGGGCGAACCCCTCGGACGTTCTGGCCGTCCTCTAGAGGTTTTTCCCATGTTTGAGAGGATAATGATAGCAACCGACGGCTCGAAGCATAGCGAGCGGGCGGCAGAGTTGGGGATCGAGCTCGCCAGGCTTTCTGGGGGCGCCATCACCGCGGTCTACGTCGCCGATACTGGACGGCTGAGCCACCTTCCCGAGGATATGGCTCTTGCGAGCATCAGGGATCTCTTGATCAGGGAGGGGGAGGAGGCCACCGGCTACATCGAGGAGATGGCCAAGAGGGCGGGCGTCGCCGCCTCCAAGAAGGTCGTCGAGGGCAACCCCGGCGAGGAGCTGATCCGGTTTGCGGACGAAGCCGGAGTCGACGCCATCGTCATAGGAAGCTGCGGTCGCTCTGGCCTTGAAAAGTTCCTTCTCGGATCCGTCGCCGAGAAGGTCGTCCGCACCTCGCCAGTTCCCGTCATCACCGTTCCGGGGGAGAAGGTTTGTGATTGATGTTCGAGTAAAAGAGGTGATGGTGAAGGACGTCGCCTTCGTCTCCATCCCCGGCTCTCGAGACCAGGTCCTGAAGGCCCTCAAGGAGAGGCACGTCTCGGGGGTGCCGGTGGTCAAGGGCGGCGTCCTGGTAGGGATGGTGACCAGGACCGACCTCCTCAGAAACCCCGAGGAGGACCAGACCGCCCTCCTCATGACCCGCGACCCCCTGGTTGTTAAGCCCGACGACAGCGTCGTCGAGGCGGCGCGGCTTCTGGCGGAGAACGATATCAGGCGTCTTCCAGTGGTCGAGGGCAGCATCCTCGCGGGAATCGTGAGCGTCGCCGACATCGTCCGGGTGATCGCAGACCTGGAGATAAAAAGGCCGATCGAGAGGCACTTTGAGAAGACGACGGTGGCCATCTGGGACGAGATGCCCCTCCCGGTGGCGGGCACAGTGATGGAGTACGCCGACGTCCAGGCCTCCCCGGTCCTCGACTCCGATCTGAACCTGGTGGGGATAATCTCCGATCGGGACCTGATAAACGCGAGCGTCATCGAGGACTCCGTCGAGATGTCGGATATGTCCTCTGCCTCCGACGAGGACGAGTGGAGCTGGGAGAGCACCAGAGATACCCTCAACTTCTACTACGGCGTATCGCGGATAGCGCTGCGCAAGATTCCCGTGAAACAGGCGATGGTTCCCGCGGTCACCGCTATCAAGAGCAGCGGGGTCAGCGAGTGCGCGAGGGCAATGATGAGAAACGAGATCGACCAACTCCCGGTGGTGACGGCTCATCAGAAACTCGCGGGGATGCTGAAGGACTCCAACCTCCTCTGGGCTCTCATCGAGCACTCCCTTGAAGCTGGGATCTGAGGGACGGCTCCATCCTAGATTACAGAATGCCGAGGGCTAAGGAGGGGCGTCCGTGTCCCTCTACCCCACCAAAGCCGAGAGGTTCTTCTCTACCCCCTCCTCTCCTGCCCTTTCCTCTCCTGCCACCACCTCCAAGCCGCCTTTTCCTCTCTCCCCCGCCCTCTTGGGCCCGCCGGACCTCGCCCGCAGCGCCTCCTCGTAGGCCAAAATCGACCTCTCCAAGTTATCCTCCCGGTCCTCCAGCTTGGAGAGGTTCCGGTAGGCGATCCCGAGGTTGTTCTGGGTTTCGGCATACGCCTCGGGGCTGGCCTCCGGGGTTCTGACCGCCAGAGCCTCCTCGAAGGCCCCGACGGCCCTCTTGAGGTTCGCGGCGTCTTCAGGACCGCTCGCCGGGCCCGAGAGGATGACCAAGGCCCTCCCCAGAAGGTTCTTCGTCTCGGCGTACTCCTGGGGGTGGGTGTCGCGGGTCCGGACGGTCAGGGCCTCCTCGTAGGCTTCGATCGCCATCTCCAGCCCCTTCCGATCCGCCCACTGGATCTCGCTCCCGCTCACCTCGGGCTCGGACTCCAGGACCAGGGCCTGGCCGAGGAGGGTCAGGGTCTCGGCCCGCTCCTCGGGATGGGCCTTGGAGGTCCTGACCTCCAGGGTCGCTTTGAAGGAGGATACGGCCTTCTCGAGATGTGCCTCTCTCATCTCCCCCTCTTCGAGCCGGGCCAGGGCCATCCTAGCCCTTCCGAGGCTGTTCTCCGTCTCGGCGTAGTCCTCGGGGTGACCCTCCGGCGTCCTGAAGGCCAGAGCCTCCTCGTAGGCCCCGATCGCCTTCTTCAGATCTTTGGCCGCTTCCTCGTCCTTCTCTTCGATCTGGGACAGGAGGAGATAGGAATCGCCGAGGTTGTTCTCGGTCTGGGCGCGCTCCTGGGCCCTCGCCTCGGCTGAGTAGAGCTTAAGAGCCTCCTCGAAGGCTCCGATCGCTCGGCGCAGGTTCTGCTCCTTCTGGAGCCGCCTCTCCCCCTCTCTCGCCTCGAGAGACCGCTCGCCGTCCCTCTCCGAGAGTCGGACGAGGGACATCCCCAGGCCGTTTTTGGCCTGGGCGTGCTCGACGGGGTGCTTCTCGGCCTTGAAGAGCCTGATCGCTTCCTCAAAGGCTCCGACCGCCCGGCGCAGGTTAGTCTCCCTCGCCCCCTCGAAGGACTGGCCGTAATAGCTGAGGGCCTGTCTGAACCTGACCTCGCCCCGGACGGCGGGCTCGAGCCTCGGAACGTCCTTCAGGATCTGGTCGTATATGGATAGGGCCTTCTCCACCTGCCCCATCCCAGCGAAGTCGTCGGCGCTCTTCGCCAGAAGCAGGATCACATTCCTGTAGGTCTTCCTGGTCTTGTACTCGGTGGCGATCCATGCAAGTGCCGCACCGGCTACCGCGCCGACGGGTCCTACAATCCAGGGGCTGCTCATCTCGATGGCCATTTTACCCAAACTCCCTCTTCATACTGAAATTTGATTCGAACCTGTGGGAAGATCTGCTCTCTCGACCGTGGCGAAGGGCCCCGAAAATTTCCCATCCCCAACACTCTTTCCCCCGGTCTGAGAGCTTACTTTATTTATAAAGAGGAACAGACGACCCTTCAGGCCTCTGCCATCCTCCGCGCCCTCGCCTTCTCCGCCACGAGAACGTTATCGTTCAGTGCATCGCAGGCCTTCTCGTCTCTCCACCAGGCCATCCTCTCCTCGCCGAGGGCTTCTGATGCCTCGTGAATGTCTGCAAACTCCCGATCGTAGACTGTATATCCGGAGTTCAGGGGTACCATCGACTGGCCCGCGACCTTCGAGAAGGATGGGTCGACCTCGATCACCTCCCCTTTCTTGTTCCTCACCAGGAGCCAGAGGTGCTCGTGCCCGTCGTCTCTGCCTTTATCTTGGCCTTTACCCTCAAGGGCGAACTCCTCGGTGTAGGCGAAGGAGACGTCAAACCCATGGCTCTTGAAATACCACTCATAAAAGGCGGCCCTCTCGAAGACGTCGAGGTCCGCGGCGTAGCCCTTGATGGAGCTTGCGTACCTGATCACGTCGTCGGGGTTCTGGACGTCGGCGGGCTTCAGCTCAAGGTAATAGGGATCTGGAATCCCGCCTCCACAGAACTCGCCGCCCAGGGGTCCCTCCCCTCTCTCGTCGCCGAGGAAGAGGACGTAAGCCCCGATCAGGACGATGGCGGCGGCGATGATGAGCCCTTTCTTCGCCAGATCTTCGCCCTCCCAGGTTCAGATACCCCGTTCAGCGAGGACCTTTCTCACCTCGGCCTCCACGATCCTTCGGATCTCTTCGCCCTCGACCTGGCGACCGTCAGCGTGGGGACCGTGAACGCCGGAGGCCCGGCTCGACCTCTCGAAGATGTTCCGTTCGTTGAGGAAGAAGGGTTTATCACCCCGCTCGATCCTGAGGAGCCCCTCCTTCAGCAGCTCGCGGATGCCATCGTTCCCGTAGAAGTAGTCCTCGATGGCCCTCCTGGTCAGCTCCGGCATCCCTTCCGCTACGAGGTTGCTCTCGGGATCGTCCATGTAGTTGAGGGCCATCCTGATCACCCGATGAAGACGGTACTCGAGGTTACCCTTCACCTCGCACCCCCTCTCCTCCCCGTAGGGGTTTCGCAGGAGGATCAGGATCTCGTCAGCATGGTTCTCCCCGAGCTTCCTCCAGGGCTCGATCCGATCTTCGGATAGGCCCGTCTGCCTCGCCACAGCCTTCACGATCTCGTCGCGCCTCATGAACCCTCTGGTGAAGACGTAAGCCCTCTCGGCCCTCCCAGGATCGCATCCGAAGAGCCTCCCCTCGCTGAGGGCCTTTTTGACCAGGCCCTCCTCGGGGTCCTTTCTCCTCTTCTCCCTCCAAAAGCAAGGAACCAGGATGGGGGGCCGGTCCAGCCCCTCTATGAACTTCTCCCTCATGGCGAGGCTCGGCGGATCCTCCCCGGGATAGTGGCGACCGGCAACGAAAGGCCTCATCGCCTGGTAGATGTAGTCGTCTATGGATGGATAGTCCTGGCCGAACTTCTCCATCATGATCTGGTTGTCGACGAGGATCACCCCGTCCACCCCCACCCCGACCCTCTTGGTCAGGAGGTCGTAGAGGGAGATGGTGGCCCCCAGGTCTCTCTTCGCCTCCTTCGCCCTCTGCTGGGGATCGGTCCCCTCCTCGGTCAGCACCCCCAGTACGAAGACGGGATAGGCGGGCCTCTCACTCCTGATGTACCTTGTTATGGGGTTGACGAAACCGGTCCCGGTCCCTCCACCGAGAGAGACGACGAAGAGGATGCCGTCGCACATCTCCACCCCGGAGTTCTCGGCCTTGGGACCCGCGAGGGTGGTGTAAGGCCTTATCTGATCCCAGGCGGCCCTCAGTATGGGGTTCTCCGACTCGTGCTCCGAGAGGGCGGCCCGCTTTACCTCCTCGTCGCTCTCGAAGATCTCAAAGACGGCCTTCAGAAACTCGGCCTGCCTCATGAACCCCTGCTTCTTGACGTCGTAGCCGTATCGGTCCACGATCAGCTTCGAGGTCTTGGATTCGGAGCCGATGACGTCGTGAGGTATGAAAAAGCCGGGATAGCACCCCCTCTCCAGGTAGCCGAAGAAGCTCTGGTTCTCGGTCTCCTGGACGTCGGCCTCAAGCCAGAGCCCCTTCACCCCCCCGAAGGAGACGTGCTCGCCCAAAGACTTCTTCAGCGGGGCTACATCCTGATTTTTGAGGAAGCGCTCCGCCAGATGGCCTCCACAGCCTCCGATTCCGACTATACACAGTCTCATCTCATCCCTCCCAAGGTTTCGGTGTATATCGGCCAAAGCAGCGCGAGCTCAGAGGCGAAGAGGGCCAGAAATGCCACCAACCTCGGTCCCAGCTCCACCTGGGGAAATATCGTAGCTTGCTGGACAGATAGAATGATGGAGATCGCGAGCAACGGCACCGTGAGCATTATGGCGACCTTCATCTTTCTCGAAATCTCGTAATAGCCGTAGACCTCCTTCGGGATGAAGGCAGCCACTGCAAAGGACAAAAGCAGCACCCCAAGGCCGAAGGTGGCAAACCCCAGGGGGCCTGAGGCTAGGGCCGGAACCAGCTGGAAGTAGTTGTGCTGGACGAATACATCTTTAGTCAGGAAGTAGAAGTAGGCGAAGGCCACAAAGAGGAGCAACCAGGCGGCCACGGCCGCGGCGTTGAAGTTTGAGCCCTGCCGGGTGAACATCTCCTCTCGAAGCTCGTCCCGCGATACCTCGCCACCGCTGGTGTTCGACTCTGCCTTGCTGTTCTCCTCCGTCTTGGAGGTGGCAGCCACCATCCGGTACGTCTTCTCCATGTTCAGCCTGTGAAGGGCGACTCCAAGAGCCAGAAGGAGAAGGAAGAGCCCCAGGCTCAAAAAGCCGTTGGATGTGAGGCCTGCGAGGAAGTTCGATAACGCCTCTGGCACCAGGTTCGACGATGACGATATATCGACGGCCTGGACACCGGCCGTCGTCTCGTTGAGGCCGCTCATCGGTAAAGCCTCCTTTCGATCATGATCCCTCCCACCAGCGCCGCCAGAAGAACGACGAGGATGTTTGTGACGATCGTCTTGGAGTATACCGGGTACCTGACGATCCTAGGGTTGATCCTACCTCCCGAGAAGCTGTCAGTCTCCACTCTGGAGTTTTGGTCCGGCGCCGAGTACTTGAAGCGATATGAGAAGCTCTGGTCCGCGTCGGAGACGTCGAAGGGTTTGATATCAAAGAGGACGTTCTGCGCCTCCTCAGAGGTGTTGATCGTCTTCGTCTCCTGATACTTATTGGGATGAGACGGCGTGCTGGTGTAGAGGTCTATTCTGAGGTTGTTCACCTCCGGGTTCTTCACCGTGAGGCTGAACCTATATTCCTGCCACCAGTATCGGTTTTCGTCTGCGGCCTCTACCATCGGGTCCGAGACGAAAATCTTGGGGCTCGGCAGAAGGAAGGGGCCCGGGAAGATCTCCGTTGCGTTTTCGTCGAGGCCGTCGTCGTAGGTGTAGCGGTAGGAGAAGTTCCTTCCCGCATCCTCCTCCCCGAAGAGGCCGCACTCGCTGGCAGAGAAGGTGACGTTCGTCCCGGGCTTAACCTCCTGGGTCACGTTATCGAACTCGCTGCCCTGGTCGTCGAGGACGTGGAGGGTCACCTTGATCATGTCCCCATCGACGTCGACGAACCGAGATTCGTACCTGATGGGATCGTTGTACCTGGCCCTGGGCGGCTCGACTCTGATGCTGCTCTCATCGGCTCGGGGGGGGCTGTTGACCAGGTCCAGCTCGAGGAGGCTGTAGTAATCGTCCTGATGATAGGGCTTGCCGTACATGGAATCTGTATAGTAGGTGCTGTGCATGTCGTTGAACCATATGCGGAAGGTGGCATTCCCCTCCTCCTTGGAATCGGCGAACGGCGTTATGTCAGACCAGTCTCTGACGGTGACGTTGCTCTTCTCCGAGTACTCGTTGGCGAGGATCACCCTCTGAGATCCGACCCTGTTGAAGTTCTCCTCGCCGGGTCCCTTCGCCTCCAGCCAGAGGTAAACATCTGAGCGGACCTCTATGGGGTTGTCGTTCTTCACCCAGGCGTAAATATCGAGCCTTTCGTTGCGAGTGATATTGGCTCTCTTTGTGGAGTTGGGGAACCATATCAGGACCGTTGGTGCGGTGTAGTTCTTGGGCGGGACGAAGGGTATGTGGAGGAGCTTTTTCAGGTACTCGAACTCGTCGGGGTCCTCCTGTTTCCATTTCTCCATATTGCCGACCAGGTCATCGAGCTCAAGCTTGACTATCTTCTTGCTGCTCTTCTTTTCATCGCTATCTCCACTCGACGAAGGTGCCGATTTCGGTGGGGAAGGGTCCACTGCGACCGCCCAGGGGAGAAATAAAAAAAGTATGATGAGGCACGCTGCGAATCTCTTCATATTAACTCCTGACCGGAACGAATTTTACCGAGACATGATAGGGGTATCCCTCCCACTCAAGCCTCTTCCACTCGGCGGAGTCTGAGGAGTATACCCTGGGGTCGTCTGCTAGGATCCAGAAGTTCTTGTCCATGGTGTAGACCAGATCGACCGGGAGGCTGTTCAGGGATGAGCGGACCTCAACACCGTAAGTGTAGACGTACTCGCCACGCGCTCTGTCGTAGGTCACGTTCCAGGTCTCGTTTCTGAAGTTGGCCACGATCTTTGGTCCCGGGAACCCGCGCTCTCCGTCCAAAAACCTGCTCCCCGAGAGGAACCTGAACCTAGACTCTCCTATGAAGGGATTTTCGATAAATGGTAGCGGTAACTCGCTTACAGTGAAATTCAGACCACCACTCGTCGAGAAGTTGTACTTTTGAGGACTCCCTGCAGATAACCACGTGTCAAGGACGGGATGATAAATCTCAAGCTCTACCATCATAGGTTCGGTGCTCACGGAGGAGTCCATCTCCAGGTTATAGACGTAAGGCGTTCGAACCAGCTCCTCCCCTAACGGATGGAAGCCCGCGTCCCAGGACCCAAGAGACCCGTTTACGGGCGAGACTCTTCCCGTGATCGATTCCTTGACTATCTCCGGTCCGGAGTAAGTTCGTGGGGGCGAGGCCACCCGTATGAACCGATAGCTAGCGTTGCCGGCAACATCGCCCTCGAAGGATACGCCGCTCCAGTTGATCTGGGGGCGGCCGTTGTAGGTGGCGATCCCCTGAGACCTCCAGAGAGAGGATCCCGGCTCGCTCGTCTGAAGCTCGATGTCGCAGACGGGAAGGGCGGTGCTGACGTTTACATAGTAGGTGTAGCTGGCAACGGTGCTGCCCTTCTGAGGCATGACGGTGGGGTTCTCATACTTTATCAGGACGATCTCGGGCCCGAGGTAGACCTTCCCCTCCTCCTCGCGACTGGTGCCGAGGGAGCTCTCAGAGCCGGGGTAGTAGAAGCTGAAGTAGTAAGACGATGTCCCCTCCGAGCCGATCGTCTCGCTGGGCATGACGCCGACCCACTCTATCCTCTGCCAGAGGGTGGCGTTTCCGTACCTCTTCTTCTCGACGAGCTTGAACTGGTTTTGATCTATGTCCCAGATGTTCAGGCCGACGTCCAGACTCTTTGAGCCCTTGAAGTCGAGAGCGTAGGCGAAGGGCGTGCCCGAAAAGCCATCTGCAGGATCGACGGTGGCGTTAGCGTATTCGTAGTCCACCGGCCAGAAGGGTCCCTCGAAGACCCCGGTCTGCTTTCGTCCCGCGAACCTGTAGTATGCCCTGATGAAGTCGAAGTCCAGGGTGACGTTTTCCCACCTCAAGGTCTGCCAATTGCCGACGTTGGTGTAGTCTTTGCTTCCCACGTCCTTCCAGGGGCCGATCGCCTCGGGAGCGACCTGGAGGGCCACTTCATCTTCAGCGCTGGAGAAGAGGTCGATCCGATAGTTGTAAAGGGTATCATTGGTGCCCATCTTCGGGGAGACCTCTGCGTTCTTGTAGACGGTGATCATCTTGATGAGAGAGGGCTGGCCATCGTAGCTCTCCAGGGTCACGGGATCTCCGACCAGGGGGGTGATCAAAACCCTGTACCACGCCCTCTCCCAGGTGCTGGTATCGTTGTCGTCGGTCGCCCATCTGCCAAAAGAGCCGCGGCTCATCTCCGGCGACCTGAAGTTGACGTCGAAGTTGACCTCTTGGGACGAGTGGGCGGTGAGGCTGATGTCAGCTGTGTACTTTTTTGAGGCAGAATAATCGGTGTAGTCGGGACCTGCCTCCAGCTCCACCACGTAGCGCATGGGGCAGGTCATACCATTTGTCAGCTGTACCTTGTAGACGATGGGCTGGTTGACGTTGAAGGGCATCTTCGCCGTGCCCACCTGCTGGAAGCTCATCGAGGCTTCCGGCTGACCGAGAGCCGGAGTCATAATTAGCGTGACTGCGACAAAAACGAAGAGCGCACATTTTGGAGATACCAAGCTATTCACCACCCGCCCATCTCTGCGATTATTTCGGAGATAATCCATGAGGTTATAAGAGATGTCTCTATTAAATGTTAACGGATGAACCAATGCCGCCAAAAGAAAAAATGTCGGTCGGCGCGAACTTCACGCGTCGATCGCCTTGCTCGCGGCCTCGACTCCGGCTCCGAGGCGGGATATTATGCCCTCCTTCTCCAAGACCAGCTCCAGGGTCTGGATGGTCCTGAGAACGTCGGCCTCGGTGCATGCGCCCATGGTTCCGATCCTGAAGATCTTTCCTTTGAGGCCCGACTGGCCGCCGGAGACGACGACTCCCCGCTTTCGCATCCCTCCTCGAAGCTGGCCGTCGGTGATGCCCTCTGGCATCTTCATGGCGGTTACTGTGTTGGAGTAGGTGGAGTGCTCGTTCACCTGGGGGAAGAGCTCGATCTCAAGGGCAGATGCCGCCTCTCTCACCCCTTTGGCGAGCCTCGCCATCCGAGCCCGCCTCTCGGAGAAGCCCTCCTCAGCGGCGATGGTGAGGGCCTCCTGGAGGGCGTAGAAGAGGGAGACGGCCGGGGTGTAAGGCGTCTGGTTCTTCTTCGCCTTATCGAGGTGGGCCTTAAGGTCGGTGTAGTAGCCGCCCTTGCCCTTCTCCAGCATCTCTTCGGCCCTCTTGCTCACCGTCACCATGGCTAGGCCCGGAGGGACTGCAAGACACTTCTGAGATCCGGTGATGGCGATGTCGATCCCCCACTCGTCGGTGAGAAATTCATTTCCCCCAACGGAGGAGATGCCGTCAACGATGAATACGGCGTCGTATTTTCGGGCGAGCTTTCCGACCTCTTTCGCGGGGTTGACGATCCCGACGGAGGTCTCGTTGTGGACCATGGCGATGGCTTTTGCCCCCTCTTCAAGGGCCGACTCTATCCGGTCCAGGTCGAAGGGCGTTCCCCAGGCGAAGTCCAGGGGGACGGCGGTGCCGTACCGGTCGCCGAGCTCCGTGAACCTCTCGCCGAACTTGCCGTTGGTCACGGTGACGATCTTGTCATCTTTTCCGATGATGCCGCCCACGGCCGCCTCCATGCCGGCGGTTCCGCTGCCGCTCAGGACCACGGCGTCGTTCTTCGTATCGAAGAGCTCCTTGAGCCACGACCTGCAGTCCTCGTAGATCGTCTCAAAGTCGGCGCTCCGGTGGCTCACCATCGGCTTTGACATGGCCCGGAGCACCCTCTGGGGCACCTTGACCGGCCCTGGAATCATGAGCAGCGTGTCCTCGATATCCAAATCAGATCCCTCTCAAGTAACAGCACGTGAAGGCTATATAAATCTAGCTTTTATCCGCTCGGCGGTCTTCCAGCTCTGCCTCACAAAGGGCGGAAGGTCGCCGTGCTCTCTCGCCCAATCTTCGAGGAACCGGACGGTAGCCGGGTCTGAAGGGTAACCGCTTCCGATCTCGAGGCCCAGAGACCTCTCAAGCTCCCTCACCGACCTGTCCCTAGCAACCTTGGCTAGGATCGAGGCTGCGGCCACCACCAGGTGATTTTTGTCGGCCCGATGCTCGGCGACGACCTCCATCCTCGTCCCGCTCTCCTCTTTCACCCTCCGGGCGAATCGGCCTGGGTTTACGTCGGCGGCGTCCAGGATCGCCCTCTCCGCCGAGAGCTTCTCCACTACCCTGGAGAAGCTTCTGACCATGATCTCATTCATGGTCATCAGCTGGCGGAGCTCGTCGATCACCTCAGGCTTCACCTCCAGGACGTACCGATCCAGGGCGATCCTCTCGATCCTGGCGGCGAGCTGCTCCCTCCTCTGCGGCGCGAGGAGTTTTGAGTCCTTCACCCCCAGGGCCGCGAGATCGAAGATCCGGTCCTCGTCGATCACCACCCCTGCCACGAACATCGAGCCGATCACGGGCCCCTTTCCAGCCTCGTCGGCGCCCAAAAGTCGCATCCTTCATCTGGTGAGGGCTCGTGGTATTTGAATCGATCGAAAAATGGGTGGGTGAAGGTGGGTCGAAATCTCCTATCAAAATCCTGGTTCTGTGGACCTGAGATCGCCCTCCGCCACGCGGGTTATGTTGTACATAACCGGGTTGAGCTCTTCGGAGCTGAAAGCCGTGACGTTGTAGAACTCGCCACCCGTCCCCTCGGAAATTCTCGTGAGATTTGAGTACTGCTTTTGGGAGGCGTTGAAGCTCTCGTTTATACCTAAGCCTATGGTGAAGATTCTGTATCCAGATTCGTTCGCCTCGGAGATGTAATCGTCCAGCCTCTCTCCCGGCTCGAACTCGCTGTACCCCGTCAGGAAGATGATTATCTTCCAAGAACCGGCAACCCCATCTGGATGATCGCGCATCATCGCGAGAGAGCCGTTGAGACCCTGGTCGTACTCCGTTAAATCCGTCTCCATGCACATCTCGGAGAGGTTATCCAGGATCTCAGCGAGGCGAGTTTCGTTTCCACTCAGGGGGGCAGGCCCGAAGACTATCTCGCTCTCGTGATCCCAGCTCACGATAGATATGGTGGCGTTCTCGAAGCCGGACCACCCCGAGACGATCTCGGCGCTCTCGTTTTTAGCCATGCGGTAGTACTTTCTCATGCTGCCGGAGGTGTCCAGGGCGAGGATGAGGTCTGTTTTGTTGAGGGTTTCAGTAACATTATTAACGTCCACGTCTGCGGAGTCTTTTGCTGTGACGTTGTTGCCTGACATGGGTTTACCCTCGACCTCGACGAAGTTCGTTAGGTCCCCGAAAGTCGAGCTATTGATCCTGGCTATGAGGTAGACCACTCTAGGTTCTGATTTGTCCAGCGTCCCGAGGTTCCAGGTGACGTTGTTGCTTGAGTTGTCAAAGGACCCTGTCGAGCTGACGTAATCGAGTCCTTCTGGCAGAGCGTCGGTCAGTATGACTGGGTTCAATGTCGCGTTCCCCGTGTTAGTGACCTTGATCGTGAAGTTGACCCGCGTCCCGTTTGATCCTGATTCGGGGTAGGCGGTCTTATTGACCGATATCATCGGGGGAATGGTGACGGGAATAGCTATTGAGTCGTTATCAGTAGCGTTATAACCGAACTCGGGCTTGCCCTCGACCGATACGAGGTTGGTCAGGATACCTGGCCCGGATCTGTTGATTCTGGCTTCAAGGTATACCATTTTAGGCTTTGATTTGTCCAGCGTCCCGAGGTTCCAGGTGACGTTGTTGCTTGAGTTGTTAAAGGACCCTGTCGAGCTGACGTAATCGAGTCCTTCTGGCAGAGCGTCGGTCACGATGACTGGGTTCAATGTCGCGTTCCCCGTGTTAGTGACCTTGATCGTGAAATTGACCCGCGTCCCGTTTGATCCTGATTCGGGGTAGGCGGTCTTGTTGACCGATATCGAGGGGATGAAGACGGTCACGTTCTCTGAGTCGTTTGCTGTAACCTTATCACCAGAAGGCTGCACGCCGGTAGCTGTGACCTTGTTCGTCAGGTTGCCGGACTTTGAGCTGTTGATCTGAGCTACGAGCTCGATGAACTTCGATTCGGAGACGTTCAGTCCGCTAAGAATCCAGGTGACATTCTGGCCATCGACCGACCCCGACCTGTTATACGAGATCTTATCGAGGCCGTAAGGCAGGACGTCCACGACCTCGACCTCGGTAAAGTTCACCTGGCCGGTGTTCGTGACGTTGATCAGGAAGGTGACGTTGGTCGAAGGAACTCCTTCCTCAGGATCGGCG
>NZ_JBNGCU010000027.1:0-19940 GCF_049974945.1 Methanocrinis sp.
CAAATCCGCCGCCCGGATCGCTTCGCCCATCCCCCAGCCAAGCTCCCGGGCGTCCCGATCCGCTACGGCCCTTGCGAGGTCGGACTCGTTGGCGTCGTCGGACCTGCCCCGCGAGGCTATCCGCGCGAGCCGGACCTCGTCGGGGACGTATACCTCGATGAGCGAAAAGCCGTTCGAGCTTTTCCGAAATAGGTCCACCTCGGATCTGCTCCTGATCCCCTCCACCACGACCACGGGCGCCTCCGTCTCGCGGATCTTCGCGAGGCACCTGGTGGCGATGGCGTCAGTGCCCTCTTTATCTCTGAGATCGTTTCCCACCGCCCCGAGGTTTCTGTCGGTGGGGTCAAGGCCCCGCCGCGCCGCCTCCTCCCGGATGACGTCACCCATGACCACGACGGGTATATTCAGCTTCCTCGCCACGTCTGCTGCCACCGACTTGCCGGAGCCGGGCATCCCCACAAAGCCCACGATCTTCAATCCACGTCACTTCCTCTGCTCATATTCGTCGAAATCCTCGTCGTCTCCCCTCGCCCTGTACTCGGCCTCGATCCCGATCAGCCTCTTCACCGCCTCGGCCAGATCCCTCAGCTCTTTCGCCGGGACGGGGTCGAAGGGCTCCTCGCCCTCCCTCGGCCTTCCCCGCTGGATGGTGAGGGTGCTGATGCCGAGGTTTCTGAGAAGCTCCCCGATCGTCCCCACCTCCTCGCGCGACGGCATCTCCGGAAATACCGTCGTCCTCACCTCCAGGGGGACATCTAGTCGGGTGCAGGCCTCCAGGCAGTCCCTCACCTTCGGCGCCACGCCCGGCCGGCCCGTGGCCCTGGAGTACTCGGGGTCGGTGAGGGGGGCCTTCACGTCCAGAAATACGTGGTCGATCGATTCGGCTTCGAGGAGGTCTCTGAGGACCTCAGGGTAGAAGCCGCAGGTCTCAACCCCCACCTTCAGCCCCAGCTCCTTTGCGATGCCAGCGATCTTTTGCGCCGCCCGGGGCTGGGCCAGAGGCTCGCCTCCCGAGAGGACCACGGCGCTGACGAAGGGCGAGGCCGACCTGATCTTCTCCTCCACGACGTCCAGGTCCTCGAAGCTCTCCCCCGACCGGAGGTGCCAGTTCTGGCAGTGAGGGCACTTGAGGGGGCATCCCCTCAGAAATACGACCGTGGCGGCAACGCCGGTCCAGTCCACCGTGGAGAGGGGTACGATCCCCCCCAGGTTCACCCGGCGGCTCTGCTGCTCAGGACCTCTTTCTTTTTCCCCTCCCTTTTCTTCTCCTCCAACATCCTTCATATCCGGCATCCCTCCTTTCTCTTGAGTTAAGTCTTGATCAAGCCCTCTCCTTGAGCTGGGCCATCACCTTCTCAGCGATCTTGGGGCCGACGACCTCGGCGATATCGGCCGCCTTCGCCTCCCTCAGCTTGTCGAGGCTGGTGTACCCGGCCCGGTGGAGCCTTCTCGCCCTAACCCTACCCACGCCCTTCAGGTCCAGAAGACCCAGGAGGTCGGGTCCCGCGCCGTAATGGATCCTCTTTTCGAGCTGATATATCCGGAAGGTGGCACCCAGCTCCAGGTGCTCAGAGAGGCGGCCCGCCGAATGCATCAGCCACTCGGCGGTCTCGGCGACCCTCCTTATGTCGCCGGGCCCCACCCGGAAACGGTCGGCGATCTTCTCCTCCTCAGATTCCGAGATCCACTCCAGGAGGAGGGCCGCGGTCTTCGCCTCCCTCATCATCCAGTCGTAGTTCTCCTCATTGCAGAGCTCGCCGTAATGCTGGTCGATGAACTCCTCGATCCAGCCGTCCGAGGTCTGGACGTATAGGGTGTCCATATCCGGGGTCATGGTGATCAGGTGAAGGAGGGTGAGGTCCGTGATCCGGGCCGTCTCCCTCGAGCGGAGGCTGTCGACGACGATCCGTGCGGTAAGGGGGTCGATGTAGAGCCTTGATACGAGCTCTCCCAGGGGCGTAGGTCTGAGGTCCGGCTCAACCATCTTGCTATCGATCAGAAACTCCAGAACCTTCTCCATGGTGGCGTCCAGGTGCCAGGCATCCTGCTGGTGGGCGTAAAAGGTGGAGTCGACAAATCTCTTCAGCTCATCGGCGCTTGATGCAAAGCCCGTCGCCATCGTCGAGAGGAGATGGGTTCTAAGAGCCGGCTCCATGGCGAGCTTCGAGAAGATCTCCTCCGGCTCGCCGTGGACGTAATGGTCAAATAGGTCCCTCATCTCAGTGTCGCTCTTGGCCATAAGAAACGACTCGCCCTTTGGGTCCAAACCAGGCCTTCCGGCCCTTCCCGCCATCTGCCGGTACTCCATCACCGGGATCGCCACCATACCCCTCGCCCCCTCGTATCGCTTGTAGCTTCTTATCAGAACCCTCCTCGCGGGAAGGTTCAGCCCCGCCGCCAGGGTGGGGGTCGAGGCTATGACCCTGATCTCGCCGGACCGAAACCCCCTCTCCACGATCGCCCTCTGCTCGGGGAGGAGGCCTGCGTGGTGGAAGGCGACTCCGCCCCGAACGCACTCGGCGAGCTTCTTTCCCGTCTCGCTCTCTCCGGTCGCAAGCACTCTCTCCGAGAGGCGAGAGACCTCCCGGCCCTCTTTGCCAGGGGCCTGACCATCTCCCGAGCCCGGCCCATCTCTCCTCTTTGAGAACGTCTTCGCGAGCTTTGCGGCCGTCGCCTCGGCGTTACGCCTGCTGCTCTCGAAGATCAGGATCTGGCCGCCCTGGTTCATGGTGTCGTTGACGAGGTCGACGAGGTCGTCCCGGCGCGAGGGGATGGGGACTGTCTCCCCCGGGAAATTGAGGATACCGTCGCAGATCACCCCCTCCTTCAGCTCCACCGGCCTCCACCGGCTCTCGACGAGGTCTGCTCCAAGCCACGACGCCACCTCGGGGGCGTTGGCCACCGTCGCGGAGAGGCCGAGAACCTGCATCTCCGGGTTGATCCTCATCAGCTTTGTTATCGTCATCTCCAGGGTCGGGCCCCGGTTCGTCGAGTCGAGGAGATGGATCTCGTCGACGACCAGTACCGAGAGGTCGCGGATCCATCGGGCCCCGTTCCTGATGAGGGAGTCGGCCTTCTCCGAAGTGGCGACTATGATCTCGTTTCTCCCCAGATACTCGTCTCTCCTCTCCATATCGCCGCTGGATAGGCCCACCTTTACGCCGAGGTCCGCAAATCGCGAGAAGGCTGCATGCTTCTCCGAGGCGAGAGCCCTCAGCGGCACGATGTAAAGCGATCTGCCACCACCCAGGGCGGCCTTCAGCATGGCGAGCTCCGCCAGCATCGTCTTTCCGGCAGCCGTGGGGACCGAGACGAGCAAGTTCTTCCCCTCCAGGAGGCCCCTCTCGACCGCCTCGGCCTGGGGCGGGTAGAGCTCTCTTATCCCCTCATTCTGATAAAGTTCCACCACCTCCCGGGGGAGCCAGGAGGTCAGATCTTCGATCTCAAGCATCGACTCCTCTACTCTTATATACAACGTGACATTTACTATCAGCGAAGCTGCGCCGCCCCGCGATCCTGGTCAGATCCCGGCGGGGGCGACGCCGTGGACGTATACTGCTGATGGAGATAATATTCCATGTACTCTGATCGGATAAAATCCCTCCCACCATACCCTTTCGCAGCCATCGACAGGGCGAAGCTTGCAGCCCAGAAGAGAGGTGTGGACGTCGTCGACCTCGGGGTCGGCGATCCTGACCTGCCCACACCCAAAATAATTATCGATGCCCTCTGCGAGGCGGCGAAGAAGCCCGAGAACCACCAGTACCCCTCCTACGAGGGGAAGATCGAGTTCCGGTCTGCCGTGGCCGACTGGTACAAGGAGACCTTCGGCGTCGACCTCGATCCCGAGTCCGAAGTCCTCGCCCTGATCGGCTCAAAAGAGGGGATCGCCCACGCTCCCCTGGCGTTTTTGAACCCGGGAAACCTGGCCCTCGTCCCCGACCCCGCCTACCCCGTCTACAAGACGGCCGTCGAGTTTGCGGGAGGCGTTCCCGTCATTCTGCCTCTCAAGAGGGAGCAGGGCTTCCTCCCGGACCTGGACGGCATAACCTCCGATGTAGCCCGGAAGTCAAGGCTGATCTTCCTCAACTACCCAAACAATCCGACGGGGGCCTGCGCAGACATTAAATTCTTAAAAAAGATCGTCGACTTCGCCTACGATAACAACCTGATCGTCCTGCACGACAACCCCTACTCCGAGGTCTACTTCGGCGATAAGAGGCCGCCATCAATCCTGGAGGTGGAGGGGTCCCGGGATGTGGCCGTCGAGTTTCATTCCCTCTCCAAGACCTGCAACATGACCGGCTGGAGGGTGGGCTTCGTCGTCGGAAACTCCGAGATCATCAAGGGTATCGGCGACGTCAAGAGCAACATCGACTCCGGAAACTTCGGCGCCGTCCAAGACGCGGGGATCGTCGCCCTCAATAACTCCCAGAAAATAGCCGCAAAGATGAGGGAGACCTATCGGGAGAGGGTCGATCTCCTCTACGCCGGTCTTTCAAAGATCGGCCTGGAGGTGGAGAAGCCGGAGGCGACCTTCTACCTGTGGGCCTGGACCGGAGGCAGGTCCAAGGAATACACGAGAAAGCTGATCGACCGGCTCGGGATCGTGGCCACGCCGGGGGTTGGGTTCGGCGACTTTGGTGAGGGTTACGTTCGGTTCTCGGTCACCCAGCCCACCGAGAGGATCACCGAGGCCGTAAAGAGGATGGAGAAGATGGTGACAGAGGAGAGGGCCCTCTGACCGGTTGGAGGAGATGGACTTGCTCGAAGATTACAGGGCTTCTGAGATCGAATCGAAGTGGCAGCAGAAGTGGGCGGAGGAGGGCGTCTTCAATGCAGAGCCAGCCCTCAGAAAGAAGTTCTTCATAACCATACCTTACCCCTATCTGAACGGAAACCTCCACGCCGGCCACACTCGAACCTTCACCATAGGCGACGTAGTAGCCCGGTATCGCCGGATGAAAGAAGAGAACGTCCTCTTCCCCATGGGATTCCACGTCACGGGAACTCCCATCGTCGGCCTTTCAGAGCTCGTGAAGAACAGGGACCCCGAGATCGAGAAGGTCTACACCGAGCACCACGACATACCGCCGGAGGTATTCGCCACCCTGACCACTCCCCAGGCGATCGTCGACTACTTCAGAAGAGAGTCCAAACTGGCAATGCAGTCGATCGGCTACTCCATCGACTGGAGGCGGGAGTTCACCACCACCGATCCCGCCTACAAGAAGTTCATCGAGTGGCAGTACGGCATCCTCCGGGGTCTTGGGTACGTCTCCAAGGGGAGCCATCCCGTGAGGTGGTGTCCCAACGACGAAAATCCCGTCGAGGACCACGACATCCTCAAAGGCGAGGAGGCGACGATCATAGATTTCGCCCTGATCAAGTTCAGGTTGGATGGCAAGGTCCTCCCCTGCGCCACCCTCAGGCCCGAGACCGTCTTCGGGGTCACAAACCTCTGGGTCAACCCCGAGGTCGTGCATGCCGTAGCTCGGGTCAATGGCGAGACCTGGATCACAAGCCAGGAGGCCTACGAGAAGCTGACCTTCACCGATAGGTCTGTAGAGAGGATCGGGGAGGTGAGAGGAAGAGACCTGATCGGCAAAAAGGTCGCCAATCCCCTCACCGGAGCCGAGGTCCTGATCCTACCGGCATCCTTCGTCGATCCCGACAACGGGAGCGGGGTCGTCATGTCCGTCCCCGCCCACGCCCCCTACGACTACCTGGCGTTGAAGGATCTCTACGACCAGGACCTGAGCGGCTACGGGATCACCGAAGACCTCCGGAAGATCGAGTTCATCTCCCTGATCGAGGTTCCCGACTACGGCGAGTTTCCGGCGGTGGAGGCCACAGAGGAGCTGGGGGTGAAAGATCAGAACGATCCTCGGGCCGAGGAGGCGACGAAGCTCGTCTACCGGAGGGAGTTTCACAACGGCGTCCTCAAGGAGAGGACGGGAAAGTACGCCGGGGTTGCCGTCTCCAAGATCAAGGAGATCCTCCTCGCAGACCTGATCGAGGAGAACGTCGCTGAGATCTTCTACGAGTTCAGCGAGACCCCCGTCATCTGCCGGTGTGGGACCCGGTGCGTCGTCAAGATGGTCAAGAACCAGTGGTTTTTGAACTACTCCGACCCCGAGTGGAAGGGGCGGGTCCTTGACTGCCTGGCAGGGATGAGGCTCATCCCCGAGGAGATCAGGACCGAGTTTGAGAACAAGATCGACTGGCTGAAGGACAAGGCCTGCGCCCGGAGGAAGGGGCTGGGGACAAACCTCCCCTGGGACAAGG
Source organism: Methanocrinis sp. (assembly GCF_049974945.1). Lineage (NCBI taxonomy): Archaea > Methanobacteriati > Methanobacteriota > Methanomicrobia > Methanotrichales > Methanotrichaceae > Methanocrinis > Methanocrinis sp. Next base: position 6,289 of record NZ_JBNGCU010000027.1, read on the forward strand.
AGTGGCTGATCGAGTCCCTCGGCGACTCCACCATCTACATGTCCTACTACATCCTGGCCAAGTACGTCAACGCCGGCCTTGAGATCGACAGCCTCATTTCCGAGTTCTTCGACTACATATTCCTGGGCAAGGGCGACTCCGCAAAGGTCGCCGACCTCACCGGGATACCCGCGGAGACTGTCGAGAGGATCAGGGAGGACTTCATGTACTGGTACCCGGTGGACCTGCGGTCCTCGGGAAAGGACCTGGTGGCAAACCATCTCCTCTTCTTCCTCTACCACCACGTGGCGATATACCCGCCGTCCCTCTGGCCGAAGGCGATGGCAGTCAACGGCTTCGTATCCCTGGAGGGAAAGAAGATGTCCAAGTCCAAGGGGCCACTCCTCACCCTCCGGCGGGCTGTAGACGCCAACGGGGCGGACGTGACCAGGCTCTACATCCTCTCCAACGCCGAGCACACCCAGGACGCCGACTGGCGAAACGAGGGGGTGGAGTCGACGAGGCAGCAGGTGGTGCGGTTCTACAACCTGGCCAGGGAGATCATCAATGATCCGGAGATCGACGAATCTGCAGAGCCGGAGCTGATCGACCGCTGGATGGAGAGCCAGATGCAGAGGAGGATAGCCGAGACCACGGAGGCCCTGGAGTCGATCCAGACCCGCCGGGCGGTCCAGAGCGCCTTCTACCACGTGATAAACGACCTCCGCTGGTACCAGAGGAGGGGTGGAAAGAATCGTCTCAAATCCGTCCTGGACGTCTGGGTGAGGCTGATGGCGCCCTTCACGCCCCACGTCTGCGAGGAGATCTGGGAGGAGATGGCCGGCCAGAATGCCAGATCATTCGGGAAGGACGCCTACATCTCCCGCGCCCGGTGGCCCGAGGCCGACCCCGAGAAGATCGATCCCGAGGCCGAGATGGCCGAGGACCTTCTGGAGAGGACCCTCTCCGACGTCGATGAGATCATCAGGGTCACAGGTAAACAGCCCGAGAGGATCACCCTCTTCACCACCCCTGCCTGGAAGAGGACGATGCTGAAGGCGGCACTGGACCTGAAGAAGGTGGAAAGCCTGGACGTCGGCTCGATCATGAAGAGGGCGATGGCCCTTCCCGAGGTCGCGAGCCACAAGAAGGAGGCTCCAAAGTACGCTCAGAGGCTGATGAAGGGGGCTCACGCCCTCAACGCCGATCCCCTCAAAATCGACGAGTTTGAGACCCTCTCCCGGGAGAAGAGGTACCTGGAGAAGACCTTCGGCTGCAAGGTCGCTGTATACTCGGCGGACGAGCCCGGCGAGGACCCGATGAAAAAGAGCAGGAACGCGGAGCCGGGGCGGCCCGCGATCTTCATCGAGTGAAATTGGAGACCCACCCGGTCCGGTCGGGGAGCGCGAAGAACCCGACCTACTCCCCGCTGACCCCTCAGAGCCTCGCCGACTTCGACGCGCTGGCTTTCCTGGATGAGGTGAGATACAGCCAGGGTAGTCCGACGCTTCCGTAGGGGGCCAGCTCCGAAGCCCTTTTTTCCTCCGCGCCCAAACCCTCCGCCATGAACCTCAAACAGATCGGCGCGATCCACTCCCCCTTCAAGACCAGGACCGAGGCCCCCTTCCAGGGGCGGCATTCGGATGAGGTCTGCGAGGTGGAGGTCTTCGAAGAGTTCCTCCCCGGCCTTGCCGACGTGGAGGGGTGCACCCACCTCATCCTCCTCTATTGGCTCGACCGGGCTGATCGATCCATGCTCAAGGCCTTTCCCCCCTACGACAGAAAGGAGCACGGCGTCTTCGCCACCCGGTCGCCGAACCGGCCCAACCCCATCGGCGTGGGGATCGTCGAGCTTCTGGGGGTCGATGGGGGGAGGCTTCGGGTCCGGGGGCTGGACGCCGTTGAGGGGACGCCGCTCATAGACATCAAGCCCTACTTCTCCGAGGTCGACAGCATCCCCAACGCCACCGTCGGATGGAGGAAGTGACCGGCGGGCGGCTCGAGCCTCGATCCGACCTCGATCCCCGTGATCCTCGCGACGAGCGTCCTTCTGAGCCAGTTCATCTCCAACGTCCCCTTCGTCGCCCTCTACCTGCCCCTCTTATCCCACCTCGACCCCTCGGTCGAGAGGATGATGGCCCCGGCCGCGGGGAGCACCATCGCCGGGAACCTGACCATCCTGGGGGCGGCAAGCAACGTCATCATCGTCCAGAACGGCGAGCGGAGGGGGACAGCCATCACCTTCTCCGACTTCCTGAAGGCGGGAGCACTCCTCACCGCCCCAAACCTCCTGATCTACTGGATCTTCCTCGCGGTCCTCTGAGGGGCGAGCACCGACGGCAAAAAACCCGATACGTATTTAGGCCCAGAAGGACCAGCTACTCGAAAGCTGGCGGCCTGCCTTCGAGAACGCCTTCAAGCCCAAGAGTTGATAACGGATGTTGCTCAGATCCTGCATTAAAAAGTACAAGACCGATACCCACCGGGCCTTCTCCCCCGAGGAGACCCTCGAGCGGATAGCGCCGAAGATGGAGCTTGCGGGGATAACCAGGGTGGCCGATATCACCAACCTGGACCGGATCGGGATCCCGGTCTTCTCCAGCATCCGGCCCGCCGCAGAGAGGGGGGCGATCTCCGTCTACAACGGCAAGGGCGCCACCCCCGCCGAGGCCAGGGTCTCGGCGATGATGGAGGGGATCGAACGCTACTCGGCCGAGGTACACGACAGGGAGCTGGTCGTCGAGACCTTCTCCAAGCTCGCGGCCGAGACGAACGCCGTCGACCCGAGAGACCTGATCCTCCCCTCGGACGCAGACCACAAGATGGCCATCCCCTGGGTCGAGGGCTACGACCTGATCAGAAAAGAGGCGGTCATGGTCCCGGCGAGTGGCGTCTTCCACCCCCTCCCTCCGAACTACCCGCAGCTCTTCCGGACGAACACCAACGGCCTCGCCTCCGGCAACGTCCTGGAGGAGGCGGTCTTCCACGGCCTCTCCGAGGTGATCGAGAGGGACGCCTGGTCCCTGGTCGAGGCGGTGAAGAGGACGGGCCCTCTGGTCTCAAAGGTCGACGACGGCCTGGCGGCGGGGCTCGTCGAGAGGTTCGCCGCCGCCGAGGTGGACGTGCGGATAAAAGATATCACCAGCGACGTCGGCGTCCCCACCATCGCCGCTGCCTCCGACGACCTCAAGCTCAAAGACCCCGCTCTTCTCACCATAGGGATGGGGACCCACACCAGCGCCGAGGTGGCGGTCCTCCGGGCCCTGACCGAGGTTGCCCAGTCCAGGCTGACCCAGATCCACGGGGCGAGGGAGGATACGACGACCGCGGACTTTCGAAGGCAGATCGGCTACGAGAGGACGAAGAGGCTGAACAGGCACTGGTTCAGCGACTCCGATACGAGACCCTTCGGCGAGATCGAGTCTCAGGACAGCGAGGACTTCCTCGACGACATCAACCTGATGCTCAAAAGGCTAGAGGGGGCGGGGATGGACAGAGCCATAGTCGTCGACCTGACCCGCGAAGAGATCGGGGTCCCCGTGGTGAGAGTTCTGGTGCCGGGTCTGGAGATGAGCGCCATGGACCAGGAGCGACGGGGCAAGCGGTGGAGAGATGAGGTCAAGAGATATCGTCGTCTTTCTCGGGCCCAGCCTCGATAGAGCCTCGGCCGAGAAGATCCTGGAGGCCGACTATCGGCCTCCGGCCAAGAGGGGCGACGTCTTCAGGGCCGCGAAGGAGGGCGCGAAGATCGTGGGGCTAATCGACGGGGTATTCTTCCAGGAGAGCGCCGTCGCTCATAAAGAGGTCCTCAGGGTCCTGGAGATGGGGGTCGTCGTCGTCGGCGCCTCCAGCATGGGGGCCCTGCGGGCCGCGGAGCTTCACCAATTTGGGATGGAGGGGGTCGGCGAGATCTTCCGGCTCTATCGGGACGGCGTCCTCATCTCCGACGACGAGGTGGCCCTCATATTCGATCCAATCAAATTCGAGCCCCTATCCGAGCCTCTGGTGAACATAAGGGATAACGTAAAGGTGGCCCAAAAGAACGGGATAATCGACGCGGAGGCGGGCGAGAAGATCCTCGCTGCTGCATCATCTCTCTACTTTCCCAAGAGAAGCTACGACCGGATCCTGACGGAGGCGGAAGACCTCGACGAGTGTGCGCGAGAGGCCTTTCGAAGCTTCCTTCTGGAGGAGAGGAGAGACCTGAAGAAGGATGACGCCAAAAGAGCCCTGGAGCGGATAAAGGAGATCGCATTAAGACCATGATAATAAAACTGAAGGCCTTCGCACGGTATAGAGACCTCCTGGAGGGGAAGACGGAGGTCGACCTTCCCCCAGGCTCCACCGTCTTCGACCTCGTGAAAGAGCTGGCTTTGAGGTCCACCGACCTCTGCGACCAGATCTTCGATGCCTCCGGCAAGATCAGGGAGGACGTGAACGTGATGGTCAACGGGAGACACTTTGAGTCCCTGGGGGGGGGCCAGACGGCCCTGGCGGAAGGGGACGAGGTCGCCCTATTTCCGGCGGTGGTGGGCGGCTAAAGCGGGACCGTTGATCGGTTGCTATAGGCCGCATTTTGAGGTTTAAGATGCTCAGTTTGGCGGATGAGAAACGGTATGAGCGGCAGATCAGGCTCTTCGGGGCCGAGGGCCAAAAAAGGCTGGCTGGGGCGACCGCCCTCGTCGTCGGGGCGGGGGGGCTTGGGTCCTCGGTCTCGACATACCTCGCCGTAGCCGGGGTGGGGAGGATGGTAGTCGCCGACGGCGACGTCGTCGAAGTGAGCAACCTTAACCGCCAGATCCTCCACGGGGCTAGAGATATCGGAAGGCCCAAGGCCGTCTCCGCGGCCGAGACTATTCGAGGGCTCAACCCCGAGATCGAGGTGGAGGCGGTCGCCCTCTTCGCCGACGAGGACAACCTGGCCGGCCTCTTAGGAGAGGCGGACCTGGTGGTGGACGCCCTGGACAGCTTTTCTGCAAGGCACCTTCTCAACAGGGCCGCGATCGCGATGGACGTTCCCCTGTTCCACGGGGCCGTCTCCGGCTTCGACGGCCAGGCGACCACCATCATCCCGGAAAAGACCCCCTGCCTCCGGTGCATCTTCCCGACCTTCCCCCCCAAGGAGACCAGCCCCGCCCTGGGCGCCACCTGCGGCGTCATCGGCTCGATCCAGGCATCAGAGGCGATAAAGTATCTGACTGGTAAGGGCGAGCTTCTGGCTGGCAGGCTCCTCATCTGGGACGGCCTCAGGGGCAGGTGCGATGAGATCTCGATCGAGAGGAACCCGGCCTGCCCCGACTGCGAAGAGAAGTTTAAGTAGGCTCGGGGCCGATGAGGTAGCATGGAACGTTCTGGCGAGAGAGCGCCTGAGGCGAAGTCCGGGAGGAGGGCCCTCATCCTTCTGGGCTGTCCCGAGGTTCCGGTCCAGACCAGCGTCGCCATCTACCTATCTTATCGGCTGAGAGAGAGGGGGGACGAGGTGACGGTGGCCGGAACCGGCGCGGCCCTCAAGCTGACCAAGCTCGCAGACCCCCTGGGCCGCTACCTCGGCGAGACGATGAACATCGACCGGTGCATCGGATCGATCTCGGAGGGGAAGATCGACTATGACCTCTGTTTCTCCTTCGCCCACAGCGACGCCGGGATAAGTTATGCCGGGACGATCAGCTACATCTCCCGAGCCGAGCTATTCGTCCTGATCTTCGGGAGGGAGGCCGAGGAGCTTTCCGAGACGGTCGAGTTCAGCTGCAGAAAGCTGGTCGCAAAGGCCGTCCACAACCCGATGCCGCTGAAGAGGCTGATAGACGAGGTGATCGATTGAGCTGTATCGAGGAGATGAAGTACGAGGTCCTCCTATCTCAATGCTCTTTCAAAGAGGCGAGAGAGTACATAAAGAAGAACTTCAGGGAGGTCCACGAGGTCCCTCCCGGCTACAGGATCTTCAACGTCCACCTGATCGGGGTGCCGCCGCTCCTGGTCGGCGTCGAGGACGAGAAGGTGGTCTTCCCCTACACCAAGCCCTGTTACGGGACCTTCGTCTTGAGGATCGAGGGGAAAGAGGAGATCGCGAGGTTGAGATCAAAGAGATGAGGTTGGAGGCGACGGTGGAGAGATGAGGTCGAAGAGATGGAGGTGACGGTGAGAGCCTTTGCGCGATTCAGGGAGATCGCAGGCGAGGAGATCCGCCTCGATATGGGGGAGGGATCCACCATTCTCGACCTTCTGGAGGCCCTCTCCGCCACCAATCCTGAGCTTGCTCCTGATATCTTGGGCTCCGACGGAAAGCCCAGCCAGGGAGTGGCCATCCTCAGGAACCGCAAGGGGCTCGACCTCTCCGATCTTCAAAAGACGATCCTGGAGGAGGGGGACGAGGTGGCGCTCCTTCCCCCCTTCTCGGGCGGTTGAACCGGGAGGTCCGAGGTTTGATCCTGATCACCGAGGATGAGTTCTCCGTCGAAGAGGTGGTGGCAGGGACGAAGCGGCCCGACGCCGGGGCCGTCGTCTCCTTCCTGGGCACCGTCAGGGACGACGGGATCTCCGGGATGGAGGTGGAGGCCTACCGGGAGGTGGCGATGGAGGAGCTGGAGGAGATCCGGGAGGAGGCGATGGAAGAGCTCGACCTTTTATCCGTCGACGTGATCCATCGTATCGGGCCCCTCTCTGTGGGAGAAGATATCGTCCTGATAGTCTGCACCGCAGCCCACAGGCGGGAGGCATTTCGAGGGTGCGAGCAGATCATCGACGAGATAAAGAGGCGGGTGCCCATCTGGAAGAAGGAGATCCGGGCCGCGGGTGACCGCTGGGTCTGAGATCGGCTCCGAAGAACCCGGGATCAGACAATGGGAACCAGCCGGATGTTTCTCTTCTCGTCCCAGACCATGTAGTAGGGCTCGGTCCGGGGTATCAGCCCGTAGACGCAGAGGCCGCCGTTCAGCTCCTTGATAACGAAGTAGGTATCGGCTATGTGAGAGGTCATTCTGATGCTCTTCTGGCCAGACTTCACCACCACCACGTTGACGTCGCTCGTCTCCTTCCACTTCTGAAACATCTGGCTGCTGGCGTTGAGCATCCTCTCGTAGCCGAAGGCGAACTCCATGGAGTCGAGGCCCAGGATGTTGAGGATCGGCCGACCGGTCCTCTCCCTCAGGGAGTCCCAGTGTCGGAAGAGGGTCTCATACCACTGGTCGCGGTCGCCTCCCGGCTCCAGCACCATCACGTTGGAGGGGACGAAGACGTCTCTTGGGGTGAGCTGGTAGCCGATGCTGGGAACGATGTGGACGGCCCTCCCGTTCTTCACCGAGTTTGAGGCGAGGGCCGTCAGCACCTGGTAGTATCTCTTGCCGACGCCGTGGTCGATCTCCAGGACGTTGCAGGAGCCGAACTCGAGGCCGCCAGTGATCTTGTCGAAGTCGCTTATCCCGGTGGATATGCAGTCGGCGGAGGGGTCGGATATCCTGTCCACGTCGCTCAAGATGCGGATCTGGGGGCTGATATTCTCGATGGCAGGCTCAAAGTAGCAGAACCTTCCTTCGTGGAGGGTGCAGGTATATATCTTCTGCTTGATCTCCACCCCTCTCAACTTGTCCAGCCTGATCTCTCGCGAATACCTCGTCGTCATCCCATCAGGCCGGTTTTCGCCGGATAGGGGGGCGGTCATCCTGACGTTCTTCAGGGTCACGACGCCGTCGACGATGTAGTCGAGGGGCATGAGATCCGCAGACTCGCTCACGAATATCAGGTGGATCCCCATGTCCCGGGCGAACTCGCAGATGTTCTGCTCGAGGCTGTGCTGAGCATCTCCCAGGATGTGGGCGGTGTAGTTTATGACGGCGTCCCAGCTGTCGATGACGATCATGGGGTCGTCCATATCCTCGGCCTGGTCCAAAAAAGTCTTGAAGAAGTCCAGGACCACCTCGTAGCTTGAGCCCTCCTTGCCTACGTTCTTGAGACTTTCGAGGAGCATCTTCTGGGTGGCGTTGACCACGTTGTTGGGGGGGATGATCTCGTCGATCCAGGGGAACATGGCGTAGACCCGAAGGGGGTTGACCCGGGTGGAGATGTACATACCGTTCATCTTCTTGCAGACAGAACTCATGATCTCCAGGGCTAGAGTCGTCTTCCCGGTGCCCGGCATCCCCTTGACGAGAAGGGTCTGGCCCTCTTCAACCCCGAAGAAATCGTGAATTTCAGACGGTATGCGCATATTTTGCATCTCACATATTCGATATTCGTTGGTATCGCGTATCGTATATAAGGCTAATTTTCGACGTTCGGTAAGGTGCATCGGATCAGATCTATCGCCGCTCGGCCTGATGAACGCATTTTTTCATGAGGTTCAATAGAGTTCCAACCTTCTCCGGCTTCACCTTGAAGGAGATGGAGACGGTCACGTCGTCTGAGATCTCCTCGAGCTGGGCTAAGACTGATAACTTAAAGTGATGCGTCTCAGCGTCGCCTCCCCTCTTCAGGGATGCCTCGAACCCCTTCAGACATTCGAGACATTCTGCGGTTTCGACGGCCTCTTTGGGCTGGGGAGCCCTCCTCCAGAGCTTGGAGGGGCCGACCTCCACAAATTCGCATTTTCCTTCGGACTTCAGAACCGAAAGGTACTTTATGGCGGTGGTCTTGCTGACTCCTGCCCGCTTTGCCACGTCCACGGTCGTCAGCCCAACTTCTGAATCCTCTATAGCCTTTAGAATTCGCTCTTCGTAAGATGCCATCTTTTAGTCAGCCTCACCCTCTGCGATCCTTTAAGCGTTTTGGCTCTCCTGATCGACTAACTTCCCCAATTAATCTTCAGCTTCGTCCTCTTCGTATATAAGTCTCTTGTTGACAGTATTGCTTCTGGCGGGCATTTCGACGGTTTAAAGCATTTAAACCATAGAATCCATAGAGTGCTCGATGACCGGCGAACATTCCGTCATTTCGGATGAGGACCGGGCCGGAGGCGCCGGGGGCCCATCTCGCGACCTTTGGAGCTGGCCTCCGATAAGGGGGGATTATAGGCTTGGGGACCCCGGATCCCGGATCGCGGTAGTGACCCTGGCAAGCTTGTTGGAGGCGAGCGGGGCTGCGATCTGGGGCCCCTGCAAGACCGAGAACCTGGGGGTGGAGAAGGTGGTGGCAAACCTCATCTCCAACTCCAACCTCCGCTTCCTTTTGGTCTGCGGCGCAGAGTCGAAGGGGCACCTGCCGGGAGACTCCATTCTGGCCCTTCACAGAGACGGGATCGACGGCGAGGGGAGGATCGTGGGCTCAAAGGGGGCGATACCCTTCATCGAGAACCTCTCAAAGGAGGCCATCGACCGGTTCCAGCGCCAGGTGGAGGTGATCGACCGGATCGGCCTCGTCGACGAGGCCGAGATCGAGGAGATCGTCCGGGAATATCGAGATCTTTCGGAGCCCTTTCCAGAGCCGCCGATGCTCGTCGTCAAGAGGAGGGCCCGGTGGGAGGGGGTGGGAGATGGGCCCTCGTCCGGCGACGCCATCTTCGGCGAGGGGGTCGTCCTCGACGCCTCGGTCTGGCTGGTGGCGGAGGAGGTGAAGAGTTAGGCCTCTCATTATGCTTCAAAGACCGGCCGAACTCTATTTTTAGGATCATTTTGGAGTTTTGGCCGGGATGGGCGAAGAAGTTTTTATAATATGGGGATCGACCTTAGCCGAAGCGAAGGCAGAGCCGGAGTCAAGTTCAGATATTCGGTTTCAAGACTGGCCCGCGAGAGCCGGATCGCTCATCCCCGGAGGCACAAGTAGGATGGCAGAAAACAGGTTTGAAGATGGGATCTTGCTGATGCATACCGACAGGTTCGAGGAGGCGGTGGAGTTCTTCAAGAGCTTCGTCGAGGCCGACCCCTCCGACGTCGAGGCGTGGTACAAGCTCGCGGTCGCCTACCTGGGGGCGGGGAGGCTGGACGAGGGGCGGGCCAGCGCGGAGAGGGCGGTCGAGCTGAAGCCCGACGATCCGGAGCTTCTGGACCTTCTGGGCGGAATCTTATCCCTCAAGAACGACGACGAAGGAGCCCTCGAGTACTTCGATAGGGCGATCGAGGCGAGACCCGACCACGTCCGGGGCTGGATCTCGAAGGTGATGACCCTGCGAAACCTCGATCGGATCGAGGAGGCGAAGGAGGCTTATGGGCGGGGAGTCGAGCAGGCCCCGAGCCTCAGGGACCCCGAGGAGTGGAACGATCTGGCGGGGGCGATCTACGACCGGGGCGACTTTCAGGCCACCATCGACTTTCTCGACTTCATGCTGGATCTGGAGCCCGAAGAGCAGAGCTACAAGTTCAACAAGCTCGGACCCCTCTCCAAGCTGAAGAGGTACGACGCCGTGGCGGATCTCGCCGAGGAGCTGGTCGAGGAGATGCCCGACTTCGTCCCCGGCTGGATGGTGAGGGGGATCGCCCTTCTGGGTATGGAGAGGTACGAGGAGGCCGTCGAGTCCTTCGACCGGGCGATCCTCCTGGACCCCACCAACGCCGAGGCTCGCGAGATGAAGATCAGGACTCTTGAGTACCTGAAAGAGGTGAAGAAGGGCTGAAGCCCCAGATAAGGTTCGACTTCTATCCTGCTGACATATGCTGACATACTTCGGCCGGCTGTACCTTAGCATAGCCTTGACTTGCGGTGGCGGGCCGAAGGCCCTGATCCAGGATCGTCGCGGCGAGCTGCCGTCGGGCGTCATCGGGATAGATTGCTGGTTTCCTACCTTTTGATGCGTCGAATTTTAAAAATATATAAAAACTTTGCGCCGAAGGGTTGTTCTGTCGTCTGAGATTGATTAGAAGGCGAAATGGTGGTGGGCCTGGCATGTACGAGATCGTAAAAAGAGAGGAGATGGCTGGTGGCACGGTGATCCAAAACGAGATCAGAGCGCCTTTGATCGCCCGGAAGGCGAAGCCCGGCCAGTTCGTGATCCTCAAGGCCGACGAGAGAGGAGAGAGGATCCCCCTGACCATGGCGGACGCAGATCCCGAACGCGGGACCATAACCGTGATCTACAAAGTCGTCGGCAAGTCCACGGAGCTATTCAAGGAGCTGAAGGTGGGCGACTCCTACCAGGACGCCGTCGGCCCCCTGGGCCAGCCGAGCAGGATCGAGAAGGTGGGGACGGTGGCCTGCGTCGGAGGCGGAACCGGCGTTGCGGTCCTCTACCCCATCGCCTCGGGCCTCAAGAGGGCAGAAAATAGGGTCATAAGCATAATCGGGGCTCGGACAGCCGACCGGATCATCCTGGAGGAGGAGATGAGGGCCATCTCCGACCAGCTTTTCATCTGCACCGACGACGGATCTCGCGGCCACCACGGCTTCGTCACCGAGATCCTGAAGAGGCTCCTGGAGGAGGAGAGCCTGGACCTCACGGTCGCCGTGGGGCCGGTCCCGATGATGAAATTCGTCTCCGATATTACCAGGCCTTACGGGGTCAAGACCGTCGTCAGCCTCAACCCCATCATGATCGACGGGACGGGGATGTGCGGCGGCTGCCGGGTCACCGTCGGTGGGGAGAAGAAGTTCGCCTGCGTCGACGGACCCGAGTTCGACGGCCACCAAGTCGACTTCGACCAGCTGATGCAGCGTCTCGGAGCATATCAGTCGGAGGAGAGGGAGAGCTCTGAGGCTCACAGGTGCAGGCTGGACCGATAAAATGATCGCCTGCGTCCCAGCGGTCTTTCTTTAGATCCCGTTTTGGTCTCGGACGGTTCGGCATCGGTCGATCTTCAAATTGCGGTGGATCTATGGCGGAAAAAGAGGCTATAAAAGAGGCGAAGGCTCGGGTCGCCATGCCCGAGCAGGAGCCAGAGGAGAGGAGGAGAAACTTCGATGAGGTCCCCCTCGGCTATTCTCCGGAGATGGCAGTGGAGGAGGCGTCCCGATGTCTCCATTGCAGATCTCCGAGCTGCGTTGAGGGCTGTCCTGTGGAGATCGATATCCCCGCCTTCGTCCGGTCCATAAAAGAAGAGAAGTTCGAAGAGGCGATCGAGAAGATCTGGGAGAAGAACCGGCTGCCTGCGATCTGCGGCAGGGTCTGCCCTCAGGAGAGCCAGTGCGAGGGGGTATGCGTCCTCGCAAAGAAGGGAAGGCCGATCGCCATTGGAAATCTCGAGAGGTTCGCCGCCGACCTGGCCCGGGAGAGGGGGATCGAAGAAGCCTCGCCGAAGCCCGAGCCCTCGGGTAAGAGGGTGGCGATCGTCGGGTCGGGGCCAGCGGGGCTGACCGTCGCCTCGGATCTTCTGGCCGAAGGCCACCAGGTGACGATCTTCGAGGCGCTCCACAAGCCCGGCGGCGTTCTGGTCTACGGGATCCCCGAGTTCCGGCTGCCGAAGGAGATCGTCGCCGCAGAGATCGAGTCCCTGAAGGGGCGGGGCGCAGAGATCAGGTGCAACGTCGTCGTCGGAAGAACGATCACCATCGATGAGCTCTTCGAAGAGGGGTACGATGCGATCTTCGTCGGGGTGGGGGCGGGCCTTCCGAGGTTCATGAACCTTCCGGGCGAGAACCTGGTGGGGATACTCTCCGCCAACGAGTACCTGACCCGGGCAAATCTGATGAAGGCCTACCAGTTCCCCGAGTACGACACCCCCATCCCCAGGGGAGAGAAGGTCGTCGTCATAGGGGCCGGGAACGTTGCCATGGACTCGGCCAGGACCGCGGTGAGGCTGGGGGCAGAAAGGGTTCGGATAGTCTACCGCCGGTCCCGGGAGGAGATGCCGGCCCGGTCCGCCGAGATCCACCACGCAGAAGAGGAGGGGGTCGAGTTTCTCCTCCTCACGAGCCCCACCCGATTTCTCGGCGACGAGGAGGGGCGGGTGGTGGGGATGGAGTGCATCAGGATGGAGCTTGGAGAGCCCGACTCCTCGGGGCGGCGAAGGCCAGCTCCGATCGCAGGATCGGAGTTCGAGATAGAATGCGACCTGGTCATCGTCGCCATCGGGACCGAGGCAAACCCCCTCCTCACCCGCTCCACCGATGGGCTGGAGCTTAACCGCCGGGGCTACATCGTGGCCGACCCAGAGACCGGAGAGACGAGCATCCAGGGGGTCTGGGCCGGAGGCGACATCGTCACCGGCTCGGCGACGGTGATCGAGGCGATGGGCGCAGGCCGGAGGGCCGCAAGATCGATCCACCAGTATCTGGCCCGCAAAGCCGACAAAATGGGCTCAGGGCCCGCTCTGGGCTGAGGGAGGAGGACGAACGAGATGCAGACATTTCTCCCCTACCCCGACTTCAAGAGGTCGGCGGAGGTGCTGGACAGACAGAGGCTCGGAAAGCAGAGGTCAGAGGCCCTGGTCCTCCTGCGGATCTGCAGGGACGGCAAGAGCCGGTGGAGGAACCACCCCATCGTGAAGATGTGGTCCAAAAACCCCGAGGCTCTGGCCCTCTACGGCGTCGTGATCTGCGAGGAGTGGACGAGACGGGAATACAAAGACACCTGCAAGGAGAAGATACTGGCCGCTAACCGGGAGATGGGCGGCGCGGAGCTGGAGGAGCTTCGCCGCAGGTACGAGGTAGAGGAGGAGGGCTTTCTGCCGTGGTGGTTCGGGTCTGAGGAGCTTCACGCCTCCCACCGGTCAAACCTACTCCGAAAGGACCAGGACCACTACTCGGCCTTCGGCTGGACCGAGCCGAAGGACCTCTGCTACGTCTGGCCCGATCCGGAAGATCCGAAGAAGAAG
>NZ_JBNGCU010000028.1:0-19676 GCF_049974945.1 Methanocrinis sp.
CCGACAAGATCTCCATCGAGCCCGGGATCGGCCCTGTGGCGCCGGAGGGGGAGTTTGCCCTGATCCCTGAGGAGACGACGACCTACAGTATCTCTGCTGCCAATCGCGCGGGAGGGGCCGAGGCGAGGGTGACGGTCGGGGTGCTTAGAGGCGAAGAGGGAAACGGCTGAAAACTGCATCCTTCCAGAATCTGAGACAAGAACTGTTGCACCGCTCGTCTTCAATAATAGTACCATATGCTCCTGTACTTCTCCGGGTCCTCGCCCCGCCGTCTCAGCTTCTCGAGGTAGCCGCCGATGCTGACGTCGTCGTAGATGTAGGGCTTCACCTGGACGATGTTCTTCTCCCAGGGGAGGAAGCGGTACGTCCTCCTGCCGTCGGGCTGGATGGCTATGATCTCGTGGTTCTGCCAGGCCCGGAGATGGTCTTTTCCCAGGAAGGGGACGTTGAAGACCGGCTCGTCGGTCCGAAAGATCCCCGGGAGGAGACGGGCCTCCTCCTTTCGCTCCTGGAGGATCCGGGCGATTGGCACGGCGTACTCCTCCATCTCGCTCTTCCCCTTCATGTTGAAGGTGTAGTAGGGATCGATCCCGATCTTCTTCATGACCACCCTGAGGGCCGCGGTCTCAAACCTCCTGCTGTTGGCGAAGGTGAAGACCTGCTGGTTGTAGACGTCCATCCCCAGCATCCTGATCCTCTTCACCGCCTCCAGGGTCTCGGGGGTCACCTCGTAGGGGTGCATGAGGTGGGTGACCACGGAGAGGCTGCGCCGGCCCAGGTCGTGGTAGCTGGCGAAGATCTCGCAGAGCTCTTCGGTGATCCTCTGAGGTACGGTGATGGGGGTTCGGGTGGCGATCCTGATGCTCGCAAGGTGGGGGATCTCCGAGAGGCGGCCCAGGATCCGGTCGATGAGGTCGTCGTCCATCACCAGGGGGTCGCCCCCGGTGAGCAGGACGTCCATCATCGCCTCGTGCTCGGCGTACCAGTCGAGGGCGGCCTCGATCGACTCCATGGAGGCCATCGCCGAGGGCATGAAGGGGGAGGTGATCTCCCAGTTCCTCTGACAGTAGACGCAGATCTGGGGGCAGGAGTCGTAGGGCTTGACGATGGCGACCCGCGGGTAGCGGCGGGTGACCAGGTCTGCCGGAGAGGTGTCGTGCTCCCGCATGAAGTCGAAGGCCCATTTTCGGTCTTTTCGGTGGGCGATCATCTTATCTACGTATCTCAGGGGCGGGAAGACCTGGAGCCGGACGGCGAAGTCGAGGTCTGAGGGCATCCTGTCCATCAGGTGGAGGTAGTGGGGGGTGACGCCGAAGGGGATGCCGTTCTCCAGGGCGAGGCTGATCGACCGATCGTGCTCTGGGCTGATCGTGATCATCTTTTTTATCGTCGCAAGTCCGCTCTCATCCTTGAAGACGTGGCGGAACTGCCACCTCCAGTCGTTCCAGTCGTCGGGGTCGGCGCCGAGGACCGCGAGGATCCTCTCTCTGTTCTCGATCCTCTTTCCGATGATCTCGGGGTCGAGGCCGCTTCTGTACCTTGAAAGGTGCTCGTCCATCCGGCGGCTCATCTCGTCGAGGTAGTCGGACCGCCTTTTGCCCGCCTCCCTCCCCTTGTACTCGTCGAAGTCGGGGACCTCGAGCCCCTCCATCAGCATCGAGGGGTAAACCTCTGCCTGGACCTTCAGGGCCTTGAAGAGGTGGAAGAACTCGTCGACGAAGTCGTCGGCCACATCGGCGTCTCCGTCGACGGCAGCCCTCCAGAGCTGCTCCAGGGAGGAGGTCTTCGCAGCCCGCTCGTTCCGGGGGGAGAAGATGTTCTTGAGACACTCGAGCGCCCCGTTGAAGAGGACGTAGTCCCAGGGGTCCATCTCGGCCGCCTCTCGTCGGTGGGACCAGTCCAGAGACTGAAGGTAGCCCACGAAGACGTCCCGGGCAGCCTCCAGGCTATCGCTCTCCTTCAAGAGGAGGTGAATCTCAGGGGCCACATCCCAGCATCTCTGCCATCTGCTCGCCATGTCCACGCCTTAAATCTGAATCTGATGGTATTTAAAAATCACTTCGAGGTCGGCTCTTGATACCTCTGTTCTGACGACCGCATATATCAATCATATTTCACAGATGAATCGTGATATCTTATTGCTGTTTATTTGATGGAAATGTGCCTATAAGCACCCATATTCAGAGCATTTGTTGCATGAATATATAATTATCTCTGACTAAGTCCCACTATGGATATTGCTTGAACAAAAAGATTCATAAACAAGAAGAAGAATGTTTAGTTAAGTAGCATAAAATGACGCAGATTAGATGGAGGTATTTCGATTGAGAGATTCGCTATTATGGATGGTGGCGGCGGGGCTGTTGGTCCTCTTCGCCGCGGGCTGCACCGCAGCCTTTGCCTCCGATGAGGGCGGCTCGGTTCCGGTCTACACCGTCGCCGACACCACCGGCGACTGGGGCTTTCCTTCACCCTTCGCCCACTACGCCAGGGGGCCGGGGTACACCCGGATGAGCTTTTTATTCGACACCCTGATCTGGAAGAACAAGACCGAGTATGTTCCGGCCCTGGCAGAGAGGTGGGAGATGGAGGGAGACGACGTCTACATCTTCCACCTGAGGGACGGCGTCACCTGGCATGACGGAGAGGAGTTCACCGCCGATGACGTGGTCTTCACCGTCGAATACACCCTAGATCACCCCTACCAGTGGGTCGACTCCGGGATCATCGAGAGCGCCGAGGCCCTCGACGAGAGTACAGTGAGGATCACCCTCTCAGAGCCCTACGCGCCCTTCCTGGACCAGGTGGCAGGAACCCTTCCCATCCTCCCCGAGCACATCTGGTCGGAGGTGGACGACCCCGCAACCTATAGGGATCAGGATGCTCTGGTGGGGACCGGACCCTACACCCTCGACGTCGACGACTACGACAAGGTCCAGGGGACCTATCGGTACGTCGCCTACCAGGACTACTACCGAGGCGAGCCGATGGTCTCGGAGCTGAGATTCGTCAAGATCTCGGCCCCCAACGCCGCGGCCGAGCTCCGACAGGGGAAGGTGGACACCGCCCCCATCGAGCCGGAGATGATCGACCTGCTGGAGGACGACTTTGAGATCCTGGAGGTTCCGGCCCACTGGTGGAACTACAAGCTGATGATCAACCACCAGAAGGCGCCTATGTCGGACAAGAGGTTCAGGCAGGCTCTCGCCCGCGCCATCGACCGGGACGAGCTGGTGGATATCGCAGCCCGCGGCTACGGCCTTGCTGGAAGCCCCGGGTTTGTGCCTCCCGACAACGACTGGTACAACCCCGAGATCGACGACCTCTACCCCCACGATCCCGCCGAGGCCGAGGAGCTCCTCGATGATCTGGGCTACGACGGCGAGACGATCGAGCTTCTGGTCAGGGGGAACGATGCCGAGGCCGAGAGGATCGGCGAGCTGATCGAGGCGGACCTGGAGGCGGTGGGGATCGACGTGGACCTTCGGACCATGGACTCGAAGACCGTCGACTCCAAGGTCGGCGACTGGGACTTCGACCTTGCGGTCAGCGGCCACGGCGGCGTCATCGGCGACCCGAACTTCCTGGCCAAAAACACCATCGATATGGAGGGCTTCAACAGCGCCCGGTACGACGAGAACTCCGACCTTACCGAACTTCTCGAAGAGCAGATGACCGAGACCGATGAGGACGACCGACAGGATCTGATCGACCAGGCCCAGGTGCTCTACGCCGAGGACGTTCCAGCCCTCAGCCTCTACTATACCGAGTCCTTCGTCGCTCACGACGGCCGGGTGGACCTCTACTACACCTACAACGGGATGGCTCTGGGGATTCCGATCGCCCTGAACAAGCTCTCCTTCGTCGGAGTGTAGAGAGACAGAGGAGAAGCGAAGAAGCGAATAAAAAATGCAGAAGTGAACGCTCGAGAGCGGTGCAGGCAGCTGACCTTTTGCGGCTCAGTACCGCTCATATCTTTTATTTTTCGTTCCAACGAGCCGCATTCCGTATATCGTCGGAGGGGGCATAGGTTTAAATAACCTCGAAGCGTAATCGGCCGATGTGCGAGGCTGTTTTCACGGTTTTTCGCAAATGGATGTGAAGTAAGTGTACGGAAGCAATCGAGGATCCTTCAGCAGTGGTGGGTTCACAAGCTCTTCTCCAGTTGAAGCTGGAAAGACGTACGAAGTGGAGATTGAGGATATATCAAGGCAGGGAGACGGCATCGCCAGAGTCGAGGGCTTTGTCATCTTCGTCCCGGAGACGAAGGTCGGAGACAAGGTCTCGATATCGATCGACAGGGTTATGCGAAGGTTCGCAATAGCCCACAAAGTCTGAAATTTACCTGTCCTCGAATATTAGATGGTCGGCGCAGCTCTCCGCTGCGCAGGACCGTTTTAAATGAATACTGTTTTTGTCTGTTTTGGCTGAACTTTTATGCCATCCTCCACCCAGCAGCGCTGAACCCAGAAGGGATACCTTCAAGAGGCCAATGGTCGAGAGACAGGCCGTCAAAAGGGCGCAGGTTTCACCGTGCAGATCGAACTCCACAAAAATACCGCCGCCATCCTGGCCCTGGCTGTGGCCCTCGGCTTCTTCCTTCCAGAACCGGCCGAAAGGCTAGAGCCGCTGGTCATCCCGGCCCTCTTCGTCATGATGGCCTTCTCCATGGCCGGGATCGAGCTGAGGTTGGGGGCAGGTAAGGAAGCAGCAACTGGATTTCTCCTCAACTACCTATTCTTATCAGGGCTGATCCTCCTCCTCGCCCCGGTGCTCCTCGAAGAGGAGGCCCTTGTGCTCGGGTTTGTGGTGATGGCCGCAGCCCCGCCGGCGGTGGCCGTCGTCCCTCTCACAAAGCTTCTCCAGGGCGACGTCCGACTCGCCCTCTACTCGGAGGCCCTCTCCTATCTCGGATCCCTCGTCCTCACTCCCCTGATAATATCCGTCTTCGCCCGCGGGGCGAGGGTGGGGGTGGAAGAGACGGCAGAGATAGTGCTCCTCCTGATCCTCCTTCCCATCCTGGCCTCAAGGCAGGTCGGCAGGTTGAAGATCGATCCGGCCATCCCCATCAACGCAGGCCTCTTCGTGGTCACGTACATCGTGGTGGGGCTGAACAGCACCGCCATCTCAACGGAGGCGGCGGGAGTTCTGCTGATAGCCTTCGCCCGGACCTTCCTCTCGGGGGCGGTCGTCTACGCGGGCGCGGTCCTCGCCGGGGTCGACCGGCCTCAGAGGATCGCCTACACCCTCTTCGCCTCCTTCAAAAACCTGGGACTCGCCGCCACCGTAGCCCTCCTCCTCTTCGGCCCTCGGGCCGGGATACCGGCGGCGGTCTGCATCCTCACCGAGACCTCCTTCTACATCCTCCTCTCGGCCCTGGCCGGACGGCGAGATGGCGACTGCCGGATTCGAGCGCGGCCTTAAATCCAAAACAGTTGCAAATTGAGGGAGAATTACTGCAATGCTCAAACTTAGCTTATATTTATATATGCATCGAAACCCAAAATAGAATTCACAGGTGTTGACATAGCTTTTTATAGTAAACATCCCCATTCAAATATTCGATATTTATGAAGGGAAGCTACCTGGGAATATCGAGCCTGGCCCTGATCCTGGCCCTCCTCTGCACCGCGGCAGCGGCAGACGAGGAGGTCGGAGAGGGCCAGAAAGAGCGGCTTCGAATCTCGACTACCACCAGCCTCTACGACACCCAGCTCCTGGACGAGATGGAGGATATCTTCGAGGGGATGTATGACGTCGACGTCCGGACCGTCTCCGGCGGGACGGGGATCGCGATCGAGCGCGCCGTGAGGGGCGACGCCGACCTAATCCTGGTCCACGACGTGGCCAGGGAGAGGAAGTTCATCGAGGATGGATACGGCCTCTCCCGGACCTGCTTTGCCTACAACTACTTCATCATCGTCGGCCCCGAGGATGACCCCGCCGGGATCACGGGGATGACCCCCTCCGAGGCGATGAAGAAGGTCATGGAGGAGGGACTGGAGAGCCCCGATCGGGTCAAGTTCGTCTCCAGGGGCGACGACTCGGGAACCCATGCCCGGGAGAAGATCCTCTGGGATAGAGCCGGCATCGACTACGAAGAGGTCGCAACTCCGGAGAACACCTGGTACAGGGAGGCAGGCCGGGGGATGGGCCCGACCCTGCAGATGACAGACGAGCTGAGAGGTTACACCCTCTGCGACACCTCCACCTTCACAGCCTATCGAAGCGATCTCGAACTGGTTCCCCTGATCGAGGAGGGCGACGTTCTCCTCAACGTCTACGCTGCGATTCCGGTGAGCCCCGTCGCCTGGCCCGAAACAAACTGCGAGATGGCAACTAAATTCGTCAACTACCTGATCTCCGACGATGGACAGGACCTGATCGCCGAGTACGGGACGGAGACGATCGGAAAGCCCCTCTTCAACCCGGCCAGAGGAAACTGCGATCTGATCGGCTGCTCTGAGGACGAATGCGCCGCACCTCTTGCCGAGGACTACTGTAGCCTAGCAGAGGCATGAGCCCGTCGTCTGGAATGCAGACTGGAGTCCGACTAAATATTCGGGTGAAACCTTGGATGAGATCGGGGCGGGGCTTATAAGGGCGATCGAGCTGATCCTGGCCCTCGACCCGGCCGTCGTGGAGATAACGGCGAGGTCCCTAGCCATCGCCGTGACCTCGACGGCCCTGGCCACCATCCTCAGCGTCCCCCTCGGAGGCCTCATCCACTTCCACAATTTTAGAGGAAAAAGGGCCGTCGTGAACCTGATCCAGACCCTCTACAGCCTTCCCACGGTCACCGTCGGCCTCGTCGTCTTTCTCATCCTCTCGAGGTCCGGCCCCCTGGGGAGCCTTGGCCTCCTCTTCACCCCTGGCGGGATGGTGATCGGCCAGACGATCCTCATCTCTCCGATCATGATCGGCCTCACCATCGCCGCCCTCAGTGGCGTCGGACCTTCCGTCAGAGACACCGCCCTATCCCTCGGCGCATCAAAGCTCCAGGCTATCTTCACCATCATGGGAGAGGCTCGGGCCGCCATGCTGGCGGCGGTCCTCCTAGGCTTCGGCCGGGCCCTCTCGGAGGTGGGGGTGGCTATGATGATCGGTGGGAACATCCGGGGCTACACCAGGGTCCTGACCACTGCGATCGCCCTGGAGACCTCCCGGGGCGATATCGAGTTCTCGATGGCCCTGGGGATAATCCTTATATCGATATCTCTGATCGTCAACCTCGTCGTCAACAGAGTCCAGGGGAACTGGTGGACATGATCGAGGCGAGAGGCGTCTGGGCGAGAAGGGGCGGAGCCGAGATCCTGAGGGACGTATCCATGGAGGCGAAAGAGGGCGAGATTCTGGCGATCATCGGCCCTACGGGCTCGGGTAAGACCACCCTCATCCGCATCCTCAACCTCCTCGACCCTCCCGACGATGGAAGGGTCCTCTTCGATCGAGTCGACGTAACAGAGGACGAGAGGGCGAGGTTCCTCTCCCGGAGGAGGATGGCGATGGTCTTTCAGAAGCCAGCCATGTTCAACCTCTCCGTGGAGAAGAACGTCTCCTACGGCCTCAGGATAAGAGGCGTATCCGGCCCCACCGTCCGGGAGCGGGTGAGGGCCGCCCTCCAGGAGGTGGGCCTCTCAGGCTACGAGAAGAGGAGGGCCTTCAGCCTCTCAGGGGGCGAGGCCCAGAGGGTGGCCCTGGCCAGGGCCCTCGTCACCAAGCCCGAACTCCTCCTTCTGGACGAGGCTACGGCGAACCTCGACCCTCGGACGGCGGAGACGATCGAGGATCTCATCCAAAAGGCCGCCCTT
Organism: Methanocrinis sp.; assembly: GCF_049974945.1. NCBI lineage: Archaea > Methanobacteriati > Methanobacteriota > Methanomicrobia > Methanotrichales > Methanotrichaceae > Methanocrinis > Methanocrinis sp. The sequence goes on from NZ_JBNGCU010000028.1 coordinate 7,812, forward strand.
GGCGGCCTCGCGGTGGTGATGGCGACCCACGACCTCGACCAGGCGGTGCGTCTTGCGAGCAAGGTCGGCGTCCTCATCGGAGGCGAGCTGGTCCAGGTCGGCTCGCCCCAGGAGGTATTCAAGAGCCCTCGGTCGGAGGGAGTCGCCCATTTCGTCCGGGCAAGGTCGAGCTGGTGACCCACGTCGACCCCTACCCTGCTCACCTTTTTTAACTTGAAGGCCGTATAAGGCGAAAGCTTCGCTGGGAGGATACGTCTTTCATGGCAAAGATAGAACAGTTGATGGCCCTCCAAGAGGGCTCAGCGGCATGGGGACGATGGAGAGCTGAAAACCCCCAGATAAGGCCCGACTTCAGAGGGGCAGATCTCAGCGGCAGGGATATCGGGGGCTCAGACCTCCAGGGCGCAAACCTGATGGGCGCGGTCTTGAGGAGAACGAAGCTTCGCGGCGTCGATCTGGGCCGCGCGAAGCTCATCGGGGCAGACCTTCGGGGAGCAGAGCTCGTCGGAGCAGTCCTCAGCGAGGCCAAGTTCGCCGGCGCCGATATGATGGGGGCGAACCTCCGGGAGGCGAAGCTGGTCAGGGCCGAGCTGAAGGGCGCAGACCTTAGATCCCTCCCCATGACCGGAGCGGACCTCTCCGAGGCGATCCTGACCGGTGCAGATCTCTCCGGGGCCGACCTTCGCGGTGCGAGGATGAGGGGTGCGGACCTGAGGATGGCAAAGCTCGCCGGAGCAGACCTCTCGGGAGCCGACCTCTCAGAATCTAAACTCATCCGCTCAAAGCTCGGCAAGGCGATATTGGGAGGGGCGCACCTAGTCCGGGCAGACCTCAGCGGCGCGGACCTGCAAGGCGCCGACCTATCGGGAGCGGACCTATCGGGAGCCGACATATCCAGGGCGAATATGAGGTTCGCGAACCTCTCGGATGCGATCCTGGAGGGGGTCAAGAGGACCGAGATCGGATTTTAGAGTATCAGGGCAGGTCCGATTTTTTTCGGATGGGGCCAAAAATAAGATCCAGTTTGACGACGAGGTGAAAATTGTGGGCGAGGAATACACCATTCGCAGGATGCGCCGGGACGAGGTCGAGCTGGCCATCGACTGGGCCGCGGCCGAGGGGTGGAACCCGGGCCTTCACGACGCCGACTGTTTTTATTCGGCAGATCCGGAGGGGTTCTTCATCGGCCTTCTGGACGATGAGCCGGTCGGATGCATATCGGCGGTGGCCTACGGCAGAACCTTCGGCTTTCTGGGCCTCTATATAGTGAGACGGGAGTTTAGAGGTCGGGGTTTTGGGATGGACCTCTGGCGCGAAGGGATGGACCGCCTGGGGGAGAGGAACATAGGCCTCGACGGTGTCGTCCTCCAGCAGGAGAACTACAAGAAGTCCGGGTTTCAGCTCTTCCATCGGAGCGTCCGATACCAGGGCAGGGGGACCGGCGACGGCGCCCTGGATACCGGAGTAGTCTCTCTCTTGGAGGTGCCTTTCGACGACCTGTTGAGCTACGACCGGCTCCACTTTCCGGATCAAAGAGACGGCTTTCTCAGAAAGTGGACGGGTCAGCCCGACTCGGTCTCCTTTGCTTTTCACGGCGATGAGGGGCTCGCTGGTTACGGCCTCCTCCGCCGATCTCGCCTCGGCTTCAAGATAGGCCCCCTCTTTGCAGAAGATGAGAAGATTGCAGAATCGCTCTTTTCGGCTCTGAGAGGTGCCGCTGAGAAGGATGCCCCCGTATTTCTGGACGTTCCAAAGCCCAATCTAGCGGCTCGGAGGCTCGCTGAGCGGCACAGGATGGAGAAGACCTTCGAAACCGCCCGGATGTACACCAAAGGCGATCCTGGACTGCCTATCTGCGAGATCTTTGGAGTTACGACCTTCGAGCTCGGCTGAACCGGTCGAGGCGCGAAGGTGCTGAGGTCACCCGGCCGCAGGGTATCGAAGAGACGGAAAGATCTATATATTTAACAGTCAAACAAAACGCGCAGAGCATGGACTCGAAGAACCGGTTCCAATGGATGACGGCGGCGATTCTGGCCTTTGCGGTCGCAGGGATCGTATACGTCACAAAGGACTTCCTGACCACGATACTTTTGAGCTTCTTCTTCGCCTACGTCCTCCACCCGGTTCATTCGCGTCTCTTCGGCCTCACCGGCAAAAAGAGGATCTCCGCCCTCCTCTCAATATCGATCATCTTTCTCCTCTTCCTGGTATTCGTCCTGAGCGTGATCAACGCCCTGGCCACGGAGGTCTCAAACCTGTCCCTCTCCCAGGAGTCGATCAACGAGACCGTGAGCAGGTTTACGGACCAGACCGCGGGCAGCCTCTTCGACTGGACCAGAGCCTTTGCAGAGGATCGAGCCCCCCCAGCGATCGTCCCCTACGTCGGCGACGTTCTCGACCAGACCGAAGAGCAGATCGGATCGGCCCTGGCGGCTCCCGCCAGCCTGCTCGCCCCGGAGATCGTCCCCCGGGTAACGAAGATCGTCACCGGCATTGCCGACTGGATAGCCGAAAATTTGCCGATCCTGATGGCCCAGTTCGGCGTCGCCATCCTCCTCACCTACTACCTTCTCGTCGACGGCGCAGGGTCGGTGGAGGAGTTTCTCCGGCTCATGCCTGAGAGGGCGACGGTCCGCCGTTTCCTGGCGGAGCTGACCTCCATCTACAACAGCCTCTTCAACGTCTACCTGATAAACAGCCTTCTGACCGGGCTGATCGCCGCATTTGTTTACCTTCTCACAGGCGTCCCCTACCCCTTCCTCTGGGGGATGGTCACCGGCGTCTTCGCCCTGGTGCCCCTGATCGGCACCAGCGCCGTCTACATACCGATGGCCATCTACTATCTGCTGATCCAGGACTACTTGCGGGTGGCAACCCTGCTGGTTCTGGGGACATTATTTCTGAACATTTTTCCCGAGAACATCATGCGACCGGCCCTGGCCAAGGCCGGAGCTGCCATCCATCCGGCGGTGACCCTCCTCGCCTTCGCTGCACCGATATTCGTCGTCGGTGTCATGGGCGTGATCGTAGGCCCTGCCCTCTACGGCTTCGTCCTCGCAGCCTACAGGACTCGCCTATCCATCATGGAAGAGGAGGCGGGAATGGTAATGACCTCATCTAAGGGGCCGAAGCCCACGACGACCAGCCCTCTCCTCTCTGTCGACGGGATTCGTCGTCTCGGCCGAAGGGCAAGAGGTTTCGTTTCATGGCTGACGAGAGATCGTCTCTGAATTTCCGTAACCGATTTTCGCCACCTTTAAGGCCATCGCGCCCCATGTAATACTTCAAGACGGTGGCGGACGAGATGACAAAAATAGCAAAAGAAGGCGCTAAAATGGACGAAGGATCAGGTGCATCGCCGAGCCTCCTCACCGATAGACAGGCAGCAGTCCTGAAGCTGAGGCGAAAGGGCATGTCCCAGCAGGAGGTGGCCGAGCTTTTGGGGACCACCAGGTCCAACGTCAGCATCCTCGAGAAGAGGGCTCTTCAGAACGTGAAGAGGGCAAAATCCACCTTAAAAGAGTGGACGATGATCCAGGCCCCCGTATCTCTCACCATTCCCGCCGGAACCGACCTATTCGAAGTTCCTGCCCTCATCTTTTTGGAGGCCGACCAGGCCGGGATCAAGCTCGATATCAGCTCCGTCGATGTCGTAGTCCAGATCAAGAGCAAGATTCCAGAGGCCCTGAAGAAGAGGGTGATCCATCGGGACCTTGAGGTCGCCGTCACCGAGGACGGTCTCGTCCTCGTCCAGGAGGCAGCGCCTGAATGAATCTGATTATTTTCTAGGAGTTTGATAAATTATGGCCCGGACTCTTTCTGAAAAGGACGTTAAAATACTGAAGAAGCTCGCCCCGGAGTGCGCGGACACCACCTGTGCTGGCTCCGGATTTGATTACCAGTCGATCCTCCCCCCCGTCTCAAACCACTACGCCCTCGACGATGAAGACTTCGAAGAGAGGCTCAATCGGCTCGACATCTTCGAGCTCGAGTACCTCTCGGAGGTGATCCTCGACGGTTCAGAGAGCCTTGGGTGCATCCAGCCCGAGCACGCCGATATTTTGGTCAGGCTCCTGAAGGAGAGGGTCTCTGAAGACGTGGGCGAGAAGGTGAGGGCCCTCTATGAGGCTGCAGGGGTGTGTTACTACTGAGTTCTGATTTTGTGGTCGTCTTCTGCACGGCTCCCCCGAACTTCTCCGGGAGGCTCGCTAAGATCATCATCGAGGAGAGGCTGGCGGCCTGCGTTAACATATCGCAGGTCCGGTCCACCTTTCTTTGGGAGGGAGAGGTCGACGAGGAGGCTGAGGATCTCCTCATCATAAAGACGGAATACCTGTTGGTGAATGATCTCGCCGCCAGGATTGGAGATGTCCACCCTTACGAGCTTCCCGAGATCGTCGTTCTCCCGATAGTCGGTGGGGACGAAGGCTACCTAAAGTGGATATCCGAGTCGGTGAAAAAAAGACCCAGCGCCAGCTCCGATAATTCAAACCCTGAAGACGTCTAAGGAGATTCGGCCTCTCAAGCCGACCTGAGAAGATCTGCCGCCTCCTCAAGCTCTTCATCGTTCTTCAGATTTGCAAGCCCCGATGTAGCCTCCTGGAACCCCTCCAGGGCGTTGAAGAACCTGTCCAGGACGTCGCCGCCGTAAGTTGGAACCACGAAGATGTGGGTGTGGGGGATCCTTCGACCCCGGGCGTACATCGCGACGAAGTCGGGACTGAAGGCCTTCATGATCTTCTGAGACGTCTCTCTTGCCACCCGAAATAGGCTTTCGACCTCCTCCTCGGTCAGGTCGTGCCACCAGGGGACGTGCCTTTTGGGCACGACGAGACAGTGCCCCTTTGAGAAGGGGTTTATGTCCAGTATAGCAAGGGACAGGTCGTCCTCATATATCCGCTGGGCCTTCGCCCTCTCGGCCACGATCTCACAGAATATGCAGCTATTCTCTTTTTTGGAATCCAAGAAAACACCTCCCACTAAACTCAAATCGCCTTTGAGAGATGGCCAGATATAATTTTCCACCTCCTTCTCCCCCTAATCAGAAGTCGTTCCTTCATCCCCAGATTCTGAAGCATTTCAAGAAGAGCTTCGAGGAGGATAGAGGGACGAAGCACCATATACTCTGGGCGGGGTGCATGGACAACCAGACCTCGGCCGACGCCTACATAAGCGGCGACTATCACGGGGCCTTCACCTACTACCTCAACAGCCATCTGAGGCGCGAGCCCAGGATCTCGCGGAGGAGGCTCCTGGAGAAGGTCAGGGCGTCGCTCCGCCACGGCGGCTACAGCCAGATCCCCCAGCTGGAGCTGGATGCGACCACCAGGGACCGGGCTCTGAGAAGGGAGATCTTCGGGGACGAAGAGGTGGAATAGATAAAATAGGCGGGCTTCGGCGAGATATGGAGCTGGACGAAAGAGGGGCAGGTCTCCCGCGGCGATCTGCCCACCGTCCATCTTTACCGGATCGGCACAATAGGTGCCGAAACTTATTTTCGTCAGATCGGACCATCCTAAAGATGAAGGAGGAAAACTGAATGGGAAAAAAGACGGCAGCGATATTGTCTTTCTTCGTCATCGGCCTGGGCCAGTTTTACGCCGGCCGCCTCTGGAGGGCTCTGGCCTGGTTCTTCGGGAGCGCTCTGATCCTCTCGGCCCTGACCTTGGCCACCGGGTTCGGGGGCCTGGCTCTGGGGCCGATCCTCGCCATAGCCTCGGCCTGGGATGCATACAGCATATACGGCGACTAGAGCAGAGGCAGTGCCTGTATAGAGAGATACCACATCCCCCCACGCGAAGCGATTATATACTCTCGAAATGAAATTATATCTTAGCAGTTGAAGATATGAACCGGCATGGAGCCGCTTCCGTATAGATCCAGAGATCAGACGAGATATCTCAAATCAAGACGGGAGGATGATCAAGAATGGACGAATTTTCCGTTCTGGTGGGGGGAAAAGCCGGAGACGGAATAAACGAGGCCGGGATGATAATCGCCCGCCTCTATAACCAGCTCGGATACTGCCTGTACCAGTACCTCGACTATCAATCCCTCATCAGGGGCGGACATAACTTCGCCATAGTTCGGGCCTCGGGAAAGAAGATCGGAGCCTGCCTGGACTCGGTGGACTTTCTTCTGGCCCTAAACCAGGATACGATCGACCGGCATGAAGGGAGATTGAAAGAGAACTCCGTCGTCATCTTCGACTCCGATGAGGTGAAGTCAGGATTTGATGGAGGAGTAGGGCTTCCCCTGAAGACGATGGCGAAGGAGGCGGGTGCACCGTCGATCTCCCGAAATGTGGGCCTCATAGGGGCCTTCTCCAAAGCCGCCGGAGTCGAGTGGAAAATACTGGAAGATGTTCTCCGAAAAGAGGTTCCCAAGCTGATCGATGAGAACCTGGAGGTAGCCCGCCGGGGCTATGAAGGGATCGAAGAGGAAGAGAGGCTGAAGGTGGAGAGGAGATCGTACCCCTGCTGCCCCGTGATCACCGGAAACGAGGTGATCGGCTTGGGCCTCCTTCGGGGCGGCCTCGACGCCTACGTCGCCTACCCCATGACCCCGTCATCGGGGATCCTCCACTTCCTGGCGAAGGTGGCGGGCGACTTCTCGATCAAGGTGATCCATCCCGAGAATGAGATCGCCGTGATCCTGATGGCCCAGGGCTTCGCCTATGCCGGCAAAAGGGCGGCCCTGGGGACCTCAGGAGGGGGGTTCTGCCTCATGAACGAGGGGATGAGCCTTGCGGGGATGGCGGAGACGCCTCTGGTCGCCGTCGTCTCCATGAGGGCAGGGCCCAGCACCGGGGTTCCCACCTACACCGCCCAGTCCGACCTCCACTTCGTCATGAACGCGGGCCAGGGTGAGTTCACCCACCTCGTCATCGCCCCCGGGGACGCCGAGCAGGCCTATTACTGGTCGGCAACCTCCATGGGCCTCGCCTGGAAGTACCAGATACCAGTGATACTGCTATCGGACAAGACCCTCAGCGAGTCGGCCTACAGCTTCAACCTCGATGAGGCGGAAGAGATCCCCGAGATCGGGCCGGTCCTCGCAGACGGCGAGGGCGAGTACAGGAGATACCTCCGAACCGACGACGGGATATCTCCCCTGGCCTTCCCCCCCAGGTCGGGGGCCGCGGTGAAGGCCAACGGCTACGCCCACCTGGAGTCGGGGATAACGACGGAGGATGCCGGCGAGATCAAGGCCGTCCAGGACAAATCCCTCCGAAAGGAGGTGAGCCTGAAGATAGAGCTGGAGGGCCTGCCTGCGGTGAGAACCTACGGCCCTGAGGACGCATCGTTGGCCCTCCTCTGCTGGGGCTCAAACAAGCCGGTCTGCGCTGAACTCGCCGAGAAGCTAGGCTTGCGGGTCGTACAGCCGGTGGTCCTGAACCCCTTCCCAAAAAGCCAGTTCGAAGAGGCCCTCCAGGGGGTGGAGAGGACCATATCCGTCGAGACGAACTCCACAGGCCAGCTCGCTCGCCTGATCCGATGTTACGGGTTTGAGGCTGACGATCTGATCCTCAAGTACGACGCGCGGCCATTCTCCGTCGACGACCTTGAAGAGAGGCTCATGGAGGTGACGAGATGAAACCCCAAGATCTGGGCACCACCGCTCCGAACACCTGGTGTCCCGGCTGCGGAAACTTCGCCATACTGAACGCCATAAAGCCGGTCCTGGCGGAGCTGGACGAGGAGGGCACTCTGCCCCTGGAGAACGTCGTCCTGGTCGGCGGGATAGGCTGCCACGGGAAGATCGTCGACTACGTCGGCGCGAACAGCTTCTATACCATCCACGGCCGGACGATCCCCGTAGCCACGGGGATAAAGCTAGCCAACCCCGACCTCAACGTTATCTGCTTTGCCGGTGACGGGGACGCCTACGCTGAGGGGCTCGACCACCTGATCTTCGCCGCCAAGAGGAACGTGGACATAACGGCGATAATCCACGACAACCGGATATACGGTCTCACCACCGGCCAGTACACTCCGACATCGCCCTCGTGGTTTCTGGGCAGGTCGACCCCGGAGGGTCTGGAGGTGCCTCCGATAAACCCCCTGGAGATCGTCTTTGCCAGCGGCGGATCCTTCATCGCCCGGGGCTACTCCCACGGGATAGAGCTTCTCAAGGACCTATTCAGAGAGGCGATCCTCCACCGGGGGTTCTCCTTCGTCGATGTCCTTCAGGTCTGCGCCACCTACTTCAACCTGTATAAGCATTACAACGACCGGGTCTACAACCTCGAAGACCACGATCCAGAGAACCGTGCCCAGGCCGAGGAGAAGATTAGGGAGTGGGACTACAACTCGGCCTATGACTCGGATGTTTCGATACCTTTGGGCATATTCTATCGAGAGGAGAGACCCACCTTCGGAGAGAACTTCGCAAAATACAGCTCGAAGACCACTGACCTGGACGGCGCGATTAAAAAGACCCTGGAAGACTACATTTGAGGCTGGAGGATCTCGGGGCCAAGCTTCGCAGCGCCTCTGATCCAAAAGGATATATACATCCGAAGATAGAATACAGTGCTGTATTATTGGACATGTTTTGCGCGGCATCGAGTCCGGACCACCCTTGAGCTTACCTCCATCCAGTTGAGTCTTGTACGGGAGGCGAGGTTGATGGCTAAGAGATATACGTGCACAGTCTGTGGATACGTCTACGATCCAGAGAAGGGTGACCCCGATTCCGGGATCGACCCTGGTACCGCTTTTGAAGATCTCCCCGACGACTGGACCTGTCCAGAGTGCGGGGCTCCTAAAGACGCCTTTGAGGCGAGCTGAATCGAGAGGTTGTGAAAAATGGCTCCAATCGGCGAGAGGATGGCGAAAGCCCTGAACGAGCAGGTGAAGTGGGAGCTCTTCTCCTCCTACCTCTACCTCTCCATGTCCGCCTACTTCTCGGCTGCGAAGCTTCCGGGCTTTGCCCACTGGATGAGGGTCCAGGCCCAAGAGGAGCTGATGCACGGGATGAAGATCTACGACTTCGTGATCGAGCGGGGCGGAAGGGCCGAGCTTCTGGCCATAGATAAGCCCCGGTTCGAATGGGGATCGCCCCTGGAGGTGGCAAAGGCAGTCTACGACCACGAGAAGAAGGTCACCGGGCTGATCAACGGCCTGGTGGACCTGGCGACCGAGGAGAAGGATCACGCCACCCTCAACATGCTCCAGTGGTTTGTCGAGGAGCAGGTGGAGGAGGAGGCGAACGCCAGCGAGATCGTAGAGAAGCTGAAGATGGTGAGCGGCGAGAGGGGCATAGGAGTCCTCTACATGCTCGATCGGGACCTGGGAGAGCGACCGCCGAAGCTCCAGCCCGTCGTCTCCGCCAAGTGACGGCAAGAACGATGGCGATCTGAGGAGGGATCTGGTGCGGCTTGAGAGCGGTGCCGGTCTCTCGCTTCCCCTCCGCCCGAGCCCATACCATCCCATCTCCGGCGATCTCTTGTAGTCGGTCACCAATAAGGACTAAGGACGATCGATCGATCTAAAAAGATCGATCGAAGAATGAGAAGATGAGGCAATTTGCTTTGCGCTCCCGAAGGAGCGTCGGATAGCCTGATAGAACGTCTAGAGTCGTCATCCGAGAGACGTTGTGAATCTGAGAATTGGTGGTGATTTAATTGAGCGAATCAAAAGATATGAAGCTGGGCATCCTGGGACTGGGAAGAATGGGCGGAAACCTCGCGCTTCAGGCGAAAGAGAAGGGGATCGCCGTGGTGGGGAAGTCGAAGTCCGCCAAGCCTCATCTTGAGAGAAAGGGCGTGAAGGTGGTGGACGGCTACGAGCCCTTCGTCGACTCCCTGGACCAGCCGCGTGTTATCTACTTATCCGTTCCGGCGGGGCCGACGGTGGACAGGGTCATAGAGGATCTCACCCCCCACCTCGACGAGGGGGATGTCGTCATCGACGGCGGGAACTCCTTCTACCTCGACTCGATCAGGAGGGAGGAGGACCTCTCAGACCACGGGATATACTTCCTCGACTGCGGGACGAGCGGCGGGCTCGAAGGAGCCCGGAAGGGAGCCTGCTTCATGGTCGGCGGAAACAAGGAGGGGTTCAAGATCGCCGAGCCGATCCTGATGGCCTTGTCCGCCGAAGGAGGCTGCCTCTACACCGGCGACCCCGGCAGCGGCCACTTCACGAAGCTCGTCCAGGACGGGGTGGAGGCCGGGATGCTCCAGGCGATCGGCGAGGGGGTGGCCCTCCTGAAGGAAAGCGACTTCGACCTGGACCTGGAGAAGGTATTCAAGAGCTGGGCCTGCGGGGCCACCGTCCGAGGTTGGCTCATCGAGCTGATGGCAAAGAGTCTCGGCGAGCAGAGGTTTTCTGACGTCGCATCTCACGTCGAGGATACCGGGGAGGTGAACTGGCTCGTCCACGACGCCATCGAGAAGGAGATCCCGATCCCGGTCATCTCTCAGGCGGTGATGGAGCTCTTCAGGTCCCGGGATAAGAACTGCGACGCCTGCCGGTCGGTCGCCCTGATGAGAAACAGCCGCGGCGGCTACCCCCTCGGAAAGGACGATCAGGTCGCCCGGGAGAGGAGGACGAGCAGAACGGAGAAGATCTAGATCGAGGCGCAAGTTTTCCGGAGGCGGGCAGAGACGTGGGCCTGCCTCCGCTTTTTTTCGAGGGCTTTTTCCGAGGTCGTTTCTTACCTGATTATCACGTTTGCCAGCGTCACCAGGAAGAGCGAGAGCGTGAGCCAGCCAACGATCGCCTAAATTCCCCACCACAATGACGCCGTCGTACTCCACCGGCTCGCCCCGCTCGATCTTGGCCAGGATCTCGCTCGCCCGGACGATCGGCCGGGGATCGTCGGCGGGCGCGCCGAGGGAGGGGCTTGCGAGGAGCGGGAACAGCAACGCCAGGGCCAGGATCGAGGAGGGTCTCATCTGAGAATTGAGTTCTCGGCATACGTACAAAAAGCTTTTGGAAGTATTGATTTTGGGCAGTCCGGCCCGCTGCGATGCGAAACCTATTTTGGCATCTTGATCAGAGCCTATGGTGCACCAGCAGAATGAGGATGGAAAGGGAGTGTGAGGCAAGATGACGGAGAACAGGTTCGGCTGGAAGGTGGGGGATGGGCTGAGGTGGTCGTCTTCTGAGGGATGCGACCACGACTGCATCGTAACCAGGGCGATGGCGCAGATGATAGAGTTTGAGACCGAAGAGGGCGAGATGAAGAGGCTCAAGGGAAACAACCCCAGCATCACCCGGATCGACGACGGCCCGCCCCAGGCCGAACCGACGACGGCGCCAGGGGAGAAATTCGAATCGGGACTTGAGTCGGAGACCGAATCAAAGAGCGAGTCCGAGCCGGAGACCGCTCCGGAACCGGCCGCAGAGACCGATGCCAAGCCAGGGCCGGAGAAAGAGGGCGAATGCGCGCCCATCGATGAACCAACCTTAGTTCCATCGGGAACCGAGGAGAGGGTTTCAGAGCGCCAGGCGGAGGTGGACCTGAAGTCAGGCGGCGTTGTGGAGGTATCAGTCCAGGTCAGAGAGGGCGGCTCCAGCCTTGGGGCCGGAGAGCAGGAATTCAGGCTCAACGGTGAGGACGAATGGCACCCCTCTCTCGAAGAGGCCCTCGACGCCGAGTACGACCGGAGCTGGATGTGCATCAGGTGGCAGGACGGGTGATCGGCCATTCCCGAAACCAGACCAAGACAAAGGCCCAAACCCAAACCGAAAACCAAACCGAAAACCAAACCGAAAACCAAACCGAAAACCAAACCGAAAACCAAACCGAAAACCAGACCAGACCCTTATGAGCAGCAGGTGGACCGCTACGACCGGTGGTTTGAGAAGAACCGCGCCGCCTACCTCTCGGAGCTCCGGGCGGTCGAGTCTC
>NZ_JBNGCU010000029.1:0-14109 GCF_049974945.1 Methanocrinis sp.
AGCTCGATCACCCCCTCCCTTCCGGTGAGCCAGTTGAAGATCTGGACCTCGTTCGTCTCCCTGACCCGTTTGAGAGAATCGAGCTCCGTCTCATCCTCGATCTGGACGCTCCTCCCCTCCCCCGGCGACCAGCCTATCCTTATCTTCTCTGCGCCGAGGAAGGATATGGGTATCCTCTCCCCCTCCAGGGGTTTCGGGTAGAGGCCGGTCAGCCTCTTCACCTTTCCCTCCTCTGACCGGAGAATATCCCGGTCCTCTCTCTCGTCAGGCCCTCTCAAGGGCCGACCCCCTTCTCTATCGCCATCTTTCCGATCTTCCGGCACGCTTCGCCACCTCGTCTCGCAAAGCCTCGATATCCAAGGACGCCCGATCAGGTTCTCGACTCGTAGTCGATCCTTCTCTTGAGGATACATCCTCCGCCCCGAAGCCCTCCCAGAGGGTGCTTGGGGGTTCCCATGGAGTTCATGCACCTCGCCATCACCGCCGCCCCTCTGGCCAGGCCGTCGTCGACGAAGACGACGTTCTTCTCCGGCTGGTCGTAGAGGTTGAGCTCACCGATCTCCTCCAGGATCAGCTCCGGCTTCTTTCCGCTGATACCGGCCCGGCCGGTGATCCCTATCGCCGTCTCTTTTGTGACCAGGCCCGCCTCCATCGCCGTCTCGACGAGACGCCGGGTGGTGTGGGAGGCGACGACGTCGATCGTCCCGAAGAGGGTCTTGAGCCCCTTCTCCTGGTGGATCTCCCTTCCGATCTGGGCGAGGCGGTTGAGCTGGCTTCCGTTCTCGCCGACGTCACAGCCGATGAGGGCGACCCCGATCTTCTCGGCTGCGGCGGGATCGACGGGAACGCTGCCGTACCTGCTCCTGCCGAGGGGGACCCTCTCCACGCTTATCTGCTCGTCGATCCTTCTCGCGTACTCCCGGGCCGTCTTGTCGATCTTGACCTTCTTTCCCTCAAATAGATCCAGGGTCGTTCCCGTCTGGGGGTCCACGAGCCCCGTCCCCTGGATCAGGGCGTCGGGTATCGCCCCCGCCAGGCCGCAGAAGTTTCCGACGGTGTTGGAGTAGGGGAGCTCCCCGGAGGTGATCCTCCCGTCGAGGGTGGTCCCGAAGTCGAGGGAGAGGCAGGGATTACGGAAGTCGACGTCGGTCCACTTGCTTCCCTCCTTTATCCCGGCGGTGGCGAGCTCCCCCTCCATCTCGTTGGCGACGATCTCCACACCCGTCGAGCCCTTCGGCGGGAATACCGAGGCGACGGGGCCGTTGAAGACGATCTTCTCCATCAGGCAGAAGGGCTTGAACCGATCGGGGATGTTCTGGATCGACATCGCCGGGGTCATCAGCCTCGGAGGAACCCCGGCTATGAGGCAGCCGTCGGCGAGGGCCTGGATGAAGGTTCCCACCTCGTCGGGGGACGAGAAGCCGGCGACGACCCCCGTCGATCGGACGACGAAGTTCAGGTCGTCTTTGATGGAGAGCCTCGCCTTGGCGTGGCTCTCGAGCAGGGTGTCTCTCACCAGCTCTGAGACCGACTCCCTGGTGAGGGGCGTGCCGCAGAGGGTCTTGGCGAAGACCTCCTCCCCGGGCTTCGGCCTCCTCACGTCCCGGGTCATCTTCACCGTCTTGTTGACGATCCTGGTCTGGCCGTTCTTCATATTGGTGGCGGTGAGGATGCACTTTGTGGTGCTGTTGCCCACCTCCACAGAGGCGACGATGAAGTAGGGCTCCTTCTTCAGCTCCAGGATGTCCACCGGGGGGCTCTCTGCGATTCGCGGTTTGGGCTTGGATCTGAGGAGACGGGCGATGCTCATGGGTTATGGGACGAACTTTCAGACGATAAACTCTTCGGGTCCCGCCGCCAAATCGAAAGTTTGATCTTTTGTCAGGGGGAGGAAAACGGCGTGTATTCTGTGGCGGTGGTGGGCGCGGGTCCCGCCGGGAGCACGGCAGCCCGAACTCTCTCGGAGATGGGCTACAAAGTCGTCCTCATCGATCGAAAGGAGGTGGTGGGCCTTCCCAAGCAGTGCGCTGAGGGACTCTTCGCAGCCTGCTTTCCCGAGTTCTCGACCTCGCCCGGAGAGTTCATCACCGGCAAAGTCCGCTATCTGAAGGTCGTCTTTCCAGACCAGACGAGCTATCGGCTGAGGGGAGATCTTCTCATGCTCGATCGCCCCCGCTTCGACCAGCATCTCCTCGGGCTTGCGGAGCGGTCGGGGGCAGATCTGGTCCTCGGCCAGAAGGTCGAAGGCATCGACCCCTACTCCGGTGAGGTCCGCCTTCGGGGAGGAGAGACGATCAGGGCGAAGGCGATCGTGGGTGCTGACGGTCCCGCCTCCAGGGTCGGAAGGTCCATTGGATTGAGAAACCGGCTCGTTCCCGCGGCCCAGGTGGAGATGACCTGGCCTTGTGACGACACCATATATGCCTACATCGACCGCGACCTGCCCCATGGGCCCTACTCCTGCTGGATCTTCCCCAAAAACGAGGCTGGTACGGCCAACGTCGGATGCTTCGGCACCTTCCCCACCCTGGAGAGGTTCATATCGAAGTACGAGATCGAGGGCGAGGTGGTGGAGAAGAACGGGGGCGCGATACCCCTGGGCCTGGCGGCCCGGCTCCAGAAGGGGAGGGCAGTTTTGATCGGGGACGCCGGTGGCCTCACCAACCCCTTCACCGGCGGCGGCCTATATCCTGCGGCGAGGTCGGCACGGATCGCCGCCGGTGCCATCGACCGCTATCTTCGGGGCGAGACGAAGGGAATCGAGTACGAGTCGGCGATGAGGAGAGACTTCGTCGCCTCCGACCTCCACCTGAAGGCGAGAGACGCTCTCGCGGGCCTCTCCAACCGGGAGCTCTGCAGGCTCGGCGCCGCCGTGGACGGCCTGATATTTCCCGGCCTCAAGCTCTCCGCAAGCCCCATCCTGGTCTGGCGAGGCCTCCTCCATCCCGGGATCATGCGGCCCAAGTACGCGCCACTCCTCAAGCTCCTCTTCAGGTACTGTCTTGCGGGGAAGGTATGGTGAATATCACCATGAGGCCCTGCGGTTAGTCTCCCACATCTCTCGGTAGGCATTGAAGTCCACCTGGACCTCGTTCAGGTGGGCGATGACCACCTCTCCGAACTCCGGGTTCTCGGAGTACGCCGTGCTTCCGTCTTGTAAGGGAACTTCAGGCTCTTGCCCGCCTTCACCGCCCACGTCGGCGATGCTCGTCTTCTCGAGGGGGCAGGCTGCAGCCGTTCCTCCGTAAGTCATCAGAGGTTCCTGGAAGGAGTCCTCAACCGCACCGATGAAGCTTCTCGTCGTCGGGCTCAGGGCCCCATCCGGGCCGCCACCACCACAGCAGGCCCCGGCCAGGTTTGAGAGGACCATGGCCGCCAGGATCAACAAAACTATCGATCTCATTTTCGTTCAACACCATGCGACAGGTTGCTCATCATCAGATACGTCAGAACAAGCTAAATATCTGCCGGATATCATCTGTGTGGACCTCGGTCTTTAGTTATGTGACTACCAATAAGCACAGTTGTTTTAGAGTCGCATAACTAAACTGGGTGGTGGAGTAAAAGAGCGCCGAGGGGGAGATTCGAACTCCCGCGACCCTTGCGAATCACAAGCTTTCAGTACAGAATTCCAGGCTTGCGCCTTACCACTAGACTACCTCGGCACGATTACGATCTTTTGGCCCACATCTTGGGATAGGTTCCCGGAGCCATGACCACCCGCGAGGTCTTGGCCACGATCCCGGTGGAGGATTTCATCATCTCCTCGCTTCCCATGGCGGCTTGGGCCACGGCAACAGCCTCTCCTTTCAGGGTATAAATAACTACCTTCTCGCCCTCCCCGATCTCCGACTCTAGCCGGAGGAGTCCCGGCGCCGCCAGAGGCGCCCCGTGACAGATGGCGTCGACAGCGCCGTCGCTCACGACCAGGGCGGGCATGTGTCTGAGGGCCTCTTCCACCGGCAGGACTGAGCGTCGGAGGAGGGTCTCATCCCCGGTCTCCCGCCAGATCTCTTTTGCGTCCTTGAGGTCGTGGAGGGAAACCAAAGTCTCGTCTTCGCGAAAGGGGCCGCTCTTAGTCCTCCGGAGCTCCTCCATATGGGCCCCGGTCCCGAGAGCTAGGCCGATATCGTGGCAGAGCTTCCGGATATAGGTTCCCGCCTCGCAGCCGACCCGGAAGAGAACCCTGGGCCCCTCGATCTCCAGGACCTCAAGATAATAGATCTCCCGCGTCCGAAGCGCCCTCTTGACGCTGGATTTGAGGGGCGGGCGCTGGTATATGACGCCCGAGAACTCGCCGCAGACCTCGAGGATCCTCTTTCGGGGAATGGTCGCGTGAACCCGCATCAGGCAGACGTACTCCTTGCCGGCGGAGAGGAGGGTCTCCACGACCCTCGTCGAGTCGCCGAGCATCGTGGGCAGGATGCCGGTCACCTTGGGGTCGAGGGTTCCGCTGTGGCCAGCGCCCTCGATCTCCAGGATCCTCTTCACCCAGGCCACCACCTCGTGGCTGCTGGGTCCCGGGGGCTTGTCGAGGTTTATGCAGCCGAGATTTATGTGCTGGTCGAGGGGCCGTTGGGTGGGCAGAGAGCCGTACCTCGGGTCGGTCCTCCCCTCTCTCCGGACGAGGGTCTTGCGCGGTCGGTCAGACGGCAGAGCTTTCTCCATCTTCAAGATACCTCACTGCGGCCATGGTTATCGCGACGACCCCCTCCTCGCCCCAGGTCCCGGTATCGATCACCAGGTCGTAGACGGAAAGGTCGTCGACGTCTATGTTGTAGTACTTCTCGTACCGTCTCGCCTCGCACTCCTCCCGAACCCTCGACTCCTGGAGGGCGTCCTCGACGAGCTCGTTCTCGCGGGAAGCTATCCTCTCGGCCCGAATCATCCGGTCGGCCTTGAGGAGGATCTTCAGGTCGGCGTCGAGGATGTGGCCTGAGAGCCTCCCCTCGAAGACGCCTCCCGCCTCGGCAGCCATCGCCCTCTGGGCGTCGTCGATGAGATAGTCGACCTCAGGCCCGTCCTCTGCGACCCGGCCCAGTTCGCTCAAGGAGATGCCTCGGTCGCTGGCGATCTTTCGAAAGAGTTCTCCGGAGTTGACCCACCGGAGTCCGAGCTCTTTTGAGAGCATCCGGGCGAGGGTGCTCGTCCCGGTTCCCGGAGATCCGCTGACCGTGATTATCATCCCATACCGCCGATGTTCAGGGCTTTTCTTATGATCTGAGATACCGGTATCGAGCAGATGAAGTACCAGTAGAACCAGTAGAATATGGGACCTATGACCGTCTCAGCGATCTCGTGTCTTCCCCAGAAGGGGAAGTTCAGGTAGAGGGTGTTCTGGTCGATGTAGAGGTAGGCCCACATGAAGAGGGGTATGGAGACGATCCCGATGTAGGCCATCGGCTTCAGCTGCATCTTCATCATCTTGCTCTGGTCGCCGAGCATCTCCCTCTGCTGGACCTGAAGCTGCTGCTGGCGAGCCTTGTCTCCGGCGAGCTGAGCCTCCCGAAGCTCCCGCTGGAAGCTTCTCATCGTCTCCTGCTGCTTCTTGAGGTAATCCCAGTCCATGGTGTACTTCTGGATGAGGCTCGCATAAAGGCCGGTTATGGCGGCGAGGACGAAGAGGACGATATGGAAGGGGAGGATCTCGGGCAGCCACCCGAGAACCAGATCCATCACCACTCCCACGGTGTGCCGAAACTCCTCGCTCACCATTATCCCCACCATCAGGGCGGCTCCGATCCCCAGGAGGAGGGTGTTGAGGGACTTTGTGAGGTTTTCGTTCTTCATGCCGACTCACCGAAGAACTTGCGCATCATCGGGTACATCTCCTGGATCTGCTCGCTGGCGATCTGCTCGTAGAGCCGATAGGTGATGGAGACCGCCAGGAGGAGGCCGGTGCCGCCAGCGCCTCCCAGGGTGCCCATGAGGCTGGCCACGAGGGTGAGAAGGCCTATGATGACCCCTCCGATCACAGTCACCTTGGGGATGTATCTACCGAGGAGCTTCTCGATGCTGACGGGGCTTCTCCTGTGGCCGGGAACCTGGAGCCCCGAGGCGTGGATCTTGGCGGCGACGCTCTTCGCCCCCATCCCGGTCGTCTCGATCCAGAATATGGCGAAGATCACACCGCCTACGATCAGGACCGCAGCATCAGTGAAGACGTGCAGCCATATCTGCCAGCCCGCTATCGGCGATAGGCCCAATAGCTCCATCCCCGGATTGCTGCTGGAGACGAGGCTAGGTATCCAGTCGTAAGGGCTGTTGATCGGCGAGAGGTAGTACATCAGCCCCGATATTGGCTGGGGTGACGTGGCGCTCACCAAGTCTCCGGTCATCATATCGTACCGGGAGGTAGACGTGAAAGTCCCCATGATGCTCGAATAGGCGGTGTAGACGATGTTCAGCCCAGAGGCGGTATCGGTGGTGCTGGCCGTGGTGACCGTCCCGATCTTCCCTGCGAGGAGGGTTCCTATCATCTGGATGTTCGCCTGAAGGGCTCTCACCAGGATCATGGGAAGGACGCTGGCGTAGACGAGCTTTACCGGGAACCTGCCTCTTGCGCCCCTAACGGAGCTGTGGGCGAGGGGTATCTCGACCCTGGTGCTCTCCACCAGGACGACGAAGAGGATGATCGCTATGGTGGATATCAGGGCCAAAAGGCCGCCATCTATGAAGACCCGTTCGAGGCCGGAGGATGTGAAGACGTCCTCGAGGCCCAGAACGTCGTTTGTGAATATGAAGATCCATTTCGGGATTATCCCTATGGGCAGACCCTGATCCCCGATCGTCCAGTTGAAGACCCCGGTGATCAGCTGCTGGCTTACTCCGGCGACGATGAATAGGCCTACGCCGGAGCCGACTCCCCACTTACTCACAACCTCATCCATGAAGAGGATGAGAACCCCGCCGATGCAGATCTGGAGGAATACGATGAACGAGACCACGCCGAGGGATACGCCCAGAGCCGAGGCGAGTCCCTGGTCGGGTAGGAGGTAGCCGCCCGTCACCTGGGGCAGGGCCTCTACGATGATCATGACGAAGACCAGAAGCTTCTGGGTTCCCTGGAAGACCGCCTGGTCTCGCGGCTCACTCAGGTTCAGCTTTATCAGATCGGCCCCCACCAAAAGCTGGAGGACGATGGAAGCGGTGACTATGGGCCCTATGCCCAGGAGCATAAGGGATCCGAAGGATCCGGCGAAGAAGGCCCGGTACATCCCGAAGAGGTCTCGCGATGCCGAGGAGAGCCCGAAGAGGGTGACGTTGGAGAGGGCGAAGTAGAGGATGAGTATGCCCACAGTCCAGCTGAGCTTCTTCTTGAAGTGGACGTGACCTTCGGGCCTCTCCACCGCCGGCAGCCTCCTCACGAGAGGCTCTATCGCGTAGAAGAAGCTTTGCTGATTCATGATACCACTACTTCACCGCCGGCCTCTTCGATCTTCTCCCTGGCGGCGGCGGAGAAGCCTGCTGCACTGACGGTGACCGCCCTCGAGAGCCTGCCCCTTCCCAGGACCTTCACCCTGCCCAGATCGATCCGGCCGTTCTCGAAGGCCATCGAATCCAGCTCGTCGACGTTGACGACGTCGAGCTTCTCGGTGTTGGGCCTCTTAAAGCCGTTCTTGCCCATCGTCCGGCCTCGCATCATATCCCTTACGAAATGATGTTTGCACCCACCGGCATTGCCGCGGCCGCCTCTCGACCCCGCTCCCCTGCGGTTTTTGTGAGTGCCGCCGCCACAGGTTCTGCTGCCCCGAAACTTCTTCAGCTTGCTTTTAGGCATTGTCCTACCTCATCTTCCAGATAAGATCTGAGATCGACTCGTGGTAGCCGAGCTCTCCGCCCTCTTTGACGGTCTTCTTCGTACCGCGGTGGCCCTTTCTCGGCGGGTGAAGCCTGAATACCGGCTTTATTCCGGCGTCCTTGAGGCTCACCGCTCCCTGGGAGAGGGCCGAGGCGAACTCCTTTATCGTTCCGTAGGAGGTCTTCTCCTTTATGAACTGGTCAGTCAAACGTCTGTTGCCGTTCAACCTGCCCCTCATCTCGAGCATCGACGCCAGAGCGTCCTCGTCGATCTCGCCCCAGGCTACATAATCCTTCACCTTCTGGATCATCCCTCTGTAGTGGGGGCTGTCGGGCACCACTACGCAGTGGTTGATCCTGTGAAGTCGGAGCATATCGAGGGTATCCTTGATATCAGGCTTGGTATTGACGCTCCCCCGAAGTCGCACTATCGCATACATCGTCTATACCCTCATGGTGACGGTATTTCGGAGCGCGTTGTATGTGGCCTTGGCGAAGTTGAGGGTGGTTCTGGTGTTGCCCGAGGACTTCGTCCAGACGTCCTGGATCCCGGCCATCTCCATCACCTTCTTGGCGGTCTCTCCCGCCGCGATCCCAAGGCCCCTCGGGGCAGGGATCAGAGTGATCTCGACAGATCCGGCCTTTCCCACGACCTCGAAGGGGACGGTGTGACCTGCTCCGCAGCCGCATTCCCAGCTGCCACAGCCGCGCTGCACCTTTATGATATTCAGCTTGGCCACATCGATCCCCTTTCTTATGGCGGGTCCGACCTGGTTGTCTCTCCCCTGGCCGATGCCGATGTAGCCGTCCTTGTTTCCTACGATGACCGTGGCCCTGAACTTGACCCGCCGTCCCGAGTCGGTCATCCTCTGGACCATGTTTATGTCCAGAACCTCGTCCTCAAGACCGGGCAGCAGGGCGTCGACTATACCCGACTCTTTGATCGGGAGCCTCGATTTGAGCGCCTCGTCGAAGTTGGTGATCTGCCCCTCGTAAACGAGCCTGCCCAGCTTGGTCTTGGGAACCCATTCCTCTCGATAATCCATCCTCATCCGCTCACCCCTGTATCTTCTCGCGGACGGCCTCGAACTGAGCCGTGAACTCCACGCCCCGGTAGGCCTCTATATTCTCGCCGCGGATCCGAGCATCGTCCGGGAAGATCTCAGGGCTGTGGGGAACTTCTATCCCCGCGTCCACCACGCCCTTAAGGGCGGAGTATATCCTGTTTCCCTTGCTGTTGGCATGAATCCCCATATCCAAGATCGCCTCCGTCTCGCCGATCGCCTTCATCCTCTTTCCGAAGAGGAGGCCGGCGAGGTAGGATGCGGGGACGTTCCCTGTGTTCTGCTCATAGCCGAGATCTTTCAGCTCCCTGGAGTTTACGGTAAGGAGCGTCCGATCCCCGGCGGGCTCTGCAACGATCAGCTGCAGGTTGATGTTTCTGTTGCCCTTTCTGATCACAAGCCTCGGCTTTCGAGAAAGGATGAGCTTGTATCTGAAGTGATAATCAGTTCTGCCCTCTCTGCGCCTTCTGAAGGGCACCTTGTATCGCGGTCCTGTTGCCATCAGTCACTCCTCGTTAGACCTTTTGCCTTGATGTACGCGTTGAGATGGGCTGTGCTGCGGTACTCGCCGCCCTTTGCCTTCCGATAGAGCATCCGATAGGTGTGGCGGTCGATATCGCCCTCCTCCCTCAGCTCCCTCAGAGTCCTGCGAAGAGCCCGGATCTTGGTCATCCAGATCTCCTTCTTCGGAGACCGGGAACCTTTTGCGCCCTTTCTCCTGCCCTGCCCTTTCTTGTGGCCGTAGGCTCTCTTGGCGGCTCGCACTCTATATCTCGCGCGGCTGTTCCCCTTCTTCGGCTTGGCCTTGATGTTGCCCGCCTCGATCTGGGACCTGATGTCGTCTCTCGTGATGGCGTCGGTGATATCGCCCGCTGCGTCGGGATCGGGGTTGATCCAGATTCTGCTCTCGCCTACATCGAGAACGGATGCCGCAAGCCTCTTCTGCGTTGAAAAGTTCGGCAACTCAGTCGCCTCCGGAGGTGGGGTTGAGAACCTTCAGGTTCATCTCCCGGGCCATCGCCTCGATCTCGTCTCTCTTCTTCATGCCCACAGTCCCGGCGATCCGGACGGCACAGCCCTCGGCCCTCGAGAGATCTCCCGTATTGCTCACGAGAACCTCCTTCATGCCGCAGGGGTGATATCCCCTGACCTCTTTCGGGCTACCGTATCCGGCCTTGACGACCTTTCCCTTGGCTGCAATCTGCCGCCTGAGCTTGTTGTGCAGGCCCCGGGGCCGTCTCCAGCCGGGCGAGAGCTTCTTCTTTTTGTGTGAATCGCAACGGTTGAACTCAGGCTTCTTCCTCTTCTGTCTCGCCCGAACCTTCATCAACCTCTCAGTTTCGGAAGTCAACTCCGTCACCTCTTGTCCACCAGGTATATCCCGTCTTGGAATACTCTGATGTCGAATCCTCTCACCTTGGTCGCCTGCTCGATGTTGGCCATCGTCTGACCAACGCGCTCCTTATCGATCCCGGTGACGATCACCGTATCGCCCTTGATCTCGACCTTGGAGTCGCCCATGATTCGAGCGGACCGAGGTTTCCTCTCGCCCAGGAAGTTGCTGATCAGCAGCTCTCCCTTGGCGGCCTTAAGCTGTATCGGGAAGTGAGAGTAAACGGCCTTCATCCTGTACTCGAAGCCCTCGTTAACGCCTTTGATCATGTTATTCAGGTGGGCTGCCAGAGTTCCGACCATGGAACGATGCCGCTTCCTGGTGATCTCGGCGTCTACAACCAGGCCGGACTCGTCTTTTCTGATCTCTATGCCTGGATACCAGAGGCGCCTTGAGACCGTCCCCAGGGGGCCGGTCACAGTCACCATGGCGTCGTCGCTGATCTTCACCTCGACGCCCTCTGGAATATCTATATGTCGCGCCAACTCCTTGACCATCGTGACCACCTAATAAACGTAAGCCAATAGCTGGCCGCCGATCCCGCGTTCCCTGGCATCGACGTGAGATATGACCCCCTGGCTCGTGCTCATGATGAGCACGCCGAAGTTCCTAGAGGGAAGGAATCTCTTCTCCCACTTCTCCAGGTCCAGAACCTGAGTGGAGAAGCGTGGCTTGATCACGCCGCACCGGTTGATCTTTCCTTGCAAGTTGACCTTGAACATGCCGGACTTGCCGTCGTCTACAAACTCGAACTCGCCGATGTATCCAAGATCTGCCATAACCTTTAGGGTGTTGCCGATGAGCTTGGAAGCGGGCTGGATGATGCATTCTCCTTTGCCGACGTCCTCCGCGTTCTTTATGATGGACATGGCATCGGCAAGCGGATCTAACAGTACCATTTGTCATCACCTACGTGTACTTCTCAAAACCCATCTCCTGGGCGATCTCTCTGAAACACTGCCTGCAGAGATAGATTCCATATTTTCTTATGAGCCCCGGCTTTCTGCCGCACCGCTTGCAGGCGTTTGCGCCTCTGCCGAAGCTCTTGGTATCGGTCTTCATGCCGCCTCCACGATCTCCACGCCGTATTTATTTTTGACGAACTCCACGGCGTCGTCTCTTTTTACCTTGTGGCTGGAAGCCATCTTCGCCCTGGCGACGCGCCTTCGAGCCACCCGGTATCCGGGCCGCTTGAGGGCAACAGAGACGTCCATGCCGAAGATCCCGATATCGGGATCGTACTTCATCCCCGGGAAGTCGGTATGCTCCTCGACACCGAAGGAGAAGTTGCCTGTGTCGTCGAATGAGCCCCTCCTGAGGGCGCCCCCGACAACTTCCAGGGCCACTTTTAGGAACTCTTCGGCCTCCTCGCCCCTGAGGGTCACCCTGCACCCGATCGGCTCATTCTTCTTTATGGCGAAGGTCGGGAGGGTCTTTTTGGCGGTGGACCTTACGGGCGCTCTGCTCGTTATTGCGCCGAGGATCGTCTCGGCGTTGACCAGCCTCTGGCCGCTTTCGCCGGTGCCTATGTGGACCGTCACCTTGTCGATCCGCGGCTCCAACATCGCGTTCATATCTCGGCCCCCAGCTTGATGGCGGGTTTATCTCTTCCGATCATGAAGACGTGATCTTCCGTCGTCTCGAACTCACCTTTGCCGGAGATGATCACTCGATTGGGCCGAGAACTTCTGACGATCTCGATCTCCTTGATCGTCCCCACCTCGCCGGAGTGGGATCCTCCGACGACCATGGCCAGGTTTCCCTCTTTGAACTCGATGACGTCTGTGATCTCCTTATCGGGTATCGAGAGGATGACCGAACTTCCTGTACTGTAATCTCCCTCGCCGAAGATGTTGGTTCCGTCGTTGAGGTTAAGCTGCAACTTGCCGCCCTTGAGGGAGGTCTTTTTCTCTATCCTGCAGAGCTTCCGGGCTTCCCCAGCCTCCAGCTCGTGAAGGTTGAACCTGCCCTTGGAGTCCTGAAGCAGCCTGTAGTTCTTGTCCAGAGACGGGACCGATACCACGTCGAAGATCCCCACCGGGAAGTTGAGGTCTTTTCTCGCCTTGCCGTCGACGAGGACGCCGCCCTCGTGAAGGACGCGCTTCGCCTCTCTGGAGTTGTCGACCAGCCCCAGGAGATCCCTGACTACGAGGACGAGGGGGATGCTCCCCTTTGCAGAGTGGGGGCCGGGTTTGCTCTTGGCAACCCATGTGTGGATCTTCCTTGCGATCGGCCAGCTTCTGGGACTTGCAACCCTCTTCTGATGTCTGCTCACCTAAATCACCTGGAAAAGATCTTCTTCCTTTCTTCGTCGTCCATCTCCATCTTGGTGATGACGACGTTGGAGGGCTGAACCGGCCTAGGCACCTCGGTCCCATCGGCCTGGAATACGCTCACTCCGGCCACATGGATGGTGCCGCTCCTGAGGTCCGCCTTCTCGACTTCGCCCTCGGTTCCCGCATGGTCGCCGCGCATCACCTTGACGGTATCGCCCACTTTAACCTGAGCGCTGCGAGCCTTCATCTCCTCGCGAAGCTCCTTGGAGAGGGCGGCATGGATGTACTTCTGCCGCCGATGAAGGGGGGCGGAGAACCTCTCTTTGCGCTGTTTGCGTGGCTGTTTGCTCTTCATGGTTATCACACTATTATCGATGCGGCCGAGGCGATCTTTCCGTAACGCTCGGCCACCTCTCTGGCCACCGGCCCCTTTATCTCCGATCCCTTGGGAATTCCGGCAATGTCGGTGATGACCGCCGCGTTGTCCTCGAACTTGACCCTCAGGCCGTCGGGCCTTCGGAACTCCTTCTTCTGACGGACGATCACCGCGGTGAATATCTGCTTTCTCATCTCAGGGGTCCCTTTCTTAACCGAGACCACGACCATATCGCCCACTCCGGCACAGGGCATCCTGTTTTTAACGCCCCTATACCTCTTCACCGATATGATCTCGAGCATCCTCGCGCCGGTGTTGTCGGCGCATTCGAGGTATGCTCCTGCATTGATCGGCCTTGATATACTGGCCTTCAGCCCCTTCATCTCACGACCTCCACCACGACGAAGGACTTGGTCTTGCTGAGGGGTCTGCACTCTGCGACCTTGACCACGTCACCGACCTTCGCCTTCAGACAGGGGGGGTTGTGGGCGTGAAGCTTAGACCGCCTCTTCTCAAACCTGTCATACTTGGCTATCTTCCTTTCGAACTCGCGCAGGACGACCACCGTATCGGTCATCTTGTCGCTGACCACCGTTCCGTCAAAGACCTGACCGCGAACGGAAAGCTTTCCGTGAAAGGGACATTTTGGATCGTCACAGGCCTTCTCAGGTGACTTGACGCCCAGTCCGACATCCCTCATAATTTCCACCTCGATCTCCGTATTTTTTTGTTAATCCTGTTTTCGGGTTGTGAGACTAAAACTGAGCCCTCTGCCTTCACCTTCAGGCCCTGGTACAGGGTAAAAATGAAGCAGTTGCAGGACTTGGGAACGCTTTTATCTCCGCTCCTGGTCTCGATCAGAAATGTGTTCCGGGTTTCATCTACGACCCGGCCCGATATTCCCGCCTGGGGGGGGTTTCTGCTATCGACGACCTCCACCGATAGGCCTATCAGCTCATGTCTGACGAGATTCTCAGGAGAGATCATCACGCTCTCACACGCTCCTTCTGTATCGTCTTGATCCTGGCTATGGACCTCTTTATCTCCCTTATCCTGCCAGGGTTCTCCGGGGCGCCGCCAGAGATGACGAGCCCCCTCTCCCGGATCAGCTCGCCCTTGAGCTTTTCAAGCTCTTCTCCCAGCTCCTCGGGGCTCATATTCCTAAGTTCATCGACCCTGAATATCGCCATGTCAAGTCAC
>NZ_JBNGCU010000029.1:14209-19114 GCF_049974945.1 Methanocrinis sp.
TATCTCGCAGCCCAGGGCACCGCTCTCCATCACCCTCCGAAGGGTGGTCTGGCCCGCCTTTCTGAAGTACCAGCCTCGCTCCAGGGAGCTGGCGAGCCTGCTGGCCACCACCTGGGCGTTCAGCTCGGCCTTGCCGACGTCCTGGACGTCGATCTGGGGGTTGTCCAGCCGGAAGTTTCGGTCCAAGTCGCGGGTCAGCTTTCGGATCAGTTTACCGCCCTTCCCGATGACCATTCCAGGCTTTTCAGCATAAACGGTGATCTGGATCCCCATGGGGGTCCTGTTCATCATCATGCCTCCGTAACCGGCCCGGCCGAGCTCCTTGGACAGAAACTCGTTGATCAGGGCTTTGGTGAAGCCATCCTCTACAAATTTCTTCTCTACGCCCAAGTTAGCTCACCTCAGTCAATATCATCTCTATCGATACAGTCTCTGTATCCTTGGGGGTGGCTCTGCCCATGGCCCTCGGCATCCAGCCCCTCAGGGTTCTGCCCTGCTTGGTGGAGACGTGGGAGATCTTCATCTCGGCGGGGTCGAGCCCCTTGTACTCGGCGTTGCTGGTGGCGTTGATCAAAACGCTCAGAACGGCCCTCGCCGCCTTCTGGGGGTACCTGCCGGCGTCCCAGCCCATAAGGCCCCGCCGATGGGGGACCTTCTTGTTGTACCGCTTGAAGGGGACGGGCCTCCTCTTGGCGATCACGTCTTCGAGGTATGCCCTCGCCGCCTCGGCTCGCATCCCCTTGATGGCGCTGCAGATCTCCAGAGCGTGCTTGGGCGAGATGTGATGCTCTGTGCCCATCGCCCTGGACGATTGCTCCTTCTTTTCAGGGGTGATGGAATATTTCAGTCGTCCCAAAGTTGCCACCTCACTTCAACGGCACGAACTTGCTCGATCGGGTGGCGCCCACGCCTGCGCTGCCGTGAGAGACCCTCGATCTGGTCAGGGAGTACTCGCCGAGGTAGTGGCCGACCATCTCCGGCATGATCTCGACCCGGTTGAAGGTCTTGCCGTTGTAGATCTCGATCGTCTTTCCGACCATCTCGGGAAGGACTATCATATCCCTAAGGTGAGTTCTCACCACGTCCCGGTCCTTTACTCTGGAGAGGAGCCTTCTGTGATCCTTGGTCAGGCCCCTCTTCAGCCTTCTTCGCTGCCTTGAGGGGAGGAGGTCCAAAAGCTCGTCGGTGTTGAGCTTCTTCAACTCTTCGACCTTGAGGCCGCGGTAGGTGAACTCCTCTTTCCTCTTCGGAAGCCTTGATCCTGATTTCCTCGCCAAAACAATCCCTCTTTAACGCTTTCCGGTCCTTCTGGCCGCGATAGACCCGACCTTACGACCGGGAGATGCGTTCCTGCTGACGGTCTTGGGCCTTCCCGGATGCTGCCATCCGCCGCCACCGAAGGGGTGGTCCACCACGTTCATGGCCACGCCTCTGACCCTGGGGTACTTGCCAGCCTTGGACTTCATCTTGTGATACTTCTTTCCAGCCTTTACGAAGGGCTTGTCGGTCCTGCCGCCGCCGGCGACGACGCCTATCGTCGCCATGCACTGGGGGTTGAGCCACTTCATCTCTCCGCTGGGGAGCTGGACGACGGTCTTTCCGACGTCGTGAGCTATGAGGATGCCGTAGACCCCGGAGGATCTGGCGAACTGGCCGCCGGACCTCGGGATCGACTCGATGTTGCAGATGGGGATCCCCTCGGGGATCTCCGCCAGGGGGAGAGAGTTGCCCTGCTTGATCTCGGCGGAGGCGCCGCAGGCTATCTCCTGGCCTACGTAGACCCCCTCCGGGACCAGGATGTACCTCTCCTCGTCGTTGTCGAGGACAACCCTCGCCACCGGGGCGGACCGGGCCGGATCGTGGACGATATCCTTTACCATTCCTCGAACGGTCTCGCCGCCGTCTACTTTCACGTGCTTGAGCTCGGCCCTGAACTTGTGGGAGGGTGCCCTATAAGTCGGCGTTCCTCGACCTCGGTTCTGTTGTATAATTCTATGCCCCATAACCTCACCTCACAATAGTCCCAGGGTTGTGGCCAGCTCGTTGGCGCTGCCGTCGCCAGCGAGCTTTACCGCCGCTTTCTTCTCGCCCTTGGAGGTGATCATCGTCCTTATCGAGATCACGTCGACGTCGTAGAGCTCTTCAAGCACCTTTTTGATCTCCGTCTTGGTGGCACCGATATCCACCAAAAACTCCATGGTGTTGTCGGAGTCGATCATGTTCGTGACCTTCTCCGTAATGAACGGACTCTTAACGACCATAGGTCTCACCCAGCCATTTCAGAGACGATTCTGTCCAGACGGTGAGCCTTCCGGCCTGGGTTCCGGGAGCCAGAAGCTCCGCGTTCAGCCTGTCAACCGTGGTGATGTCGACGCCCGGAAGGTTTCTCGTGGCCCTGATCAGGCCACCGTCGCTGCCCGCCACTATCAGCAGGCTCTTCGGCTGCTTGTACTTTCTGCCTCGCATCTTGCCACGGCCCGCCCGGACCGCCCTGCCGCTCTTCGCCCTCAGGACGTCTTCCCAGAGGCCGCAGGCCGCGAGGAAATTTCGGATCTCATTCGTCTTCTCGACGGCTTCCAGATCGTCTTTTACAACGACGATCGGCTCGCCGGAGAACTTGTGCCCTCTTGCCCGCACCAGATCGGCGTTCGCGGTGGCGGCTATCGCCGAACGGATCGCCTTTCTCCGCTCCTTGGCGTTAACCTTCTCGGTTCTGTCCGCCTCGGGCTTTGGTGGGTGAGCTCTTCGGCCGCCCTTGGCCTGGGGCACCCTCGCAGCCCGCCTGCCGTTTACGATCCTTGGAACTCGAGAGGCTCCGCGGCCGGTGCCCCAGGTGACGGCAGAGGTCTTGAGGCCCGAGAGATTGTTGGGACCGTAGGGCTGGAGCCGATTGGCCTGGGCCGCCAGAACCGCCCTCTTTATGAGGTCCGGCCGGAACTCCTCGTCGAAGACCTTTGGAAGGTCGACTTCGCCGACCTCATTTCCGTATAGATCGATAACCTTCGCCTTCATTACAATCCCTGCTTCGAGTCTGTGCTGATGTAGAGGACCTCGGGCGTCTTCAGATCGGCGTCCTTGGGTCTGACCGCGTTTCTCATCCTGACCAGCCTCTTCGCGGGACCGGGTACGCTCCCGCTGATGATGGCGTACTCGCCCCGGACGAGGCCGTATCCCGGGAATCCCCCTTCGGGCGTGATCTCGCCGCCGTCGGATCCGATGGCCAGAACCCTCTTGTTGAACTCGGTTCTCTGGTGGTAGCCCATCTGGCCCATGAGGGGTACGGTCCGCCGCACGTGGTGGGGGTTCCAGGGGCCCAGGTTGCCTATGTGGCGGCGCTTGCCGCCCCGGGAGTGTTTCCTCTTCTGGAGCATTATTCCCCAGCGTTTGACTGGACCCTGAGTCCCCTTACCCTTGGTGATGGCAGAGACGTCGATTACGGATCCGGGGGCAAAGACGCTCGATATCGGCATCTGTGAGCCGAGAAGGTCCCGGGCCAGTCCGAACTGATCCTCTATGTTGCTGCCGTTCACCTGAATCTCCATCAGGTCGGGGTTCTTCTTGGGAACGCCCGTCAGAAGCTTGGGGTTGGTATAAGCGATCAGACGCAGCTCAGCCATCTTGTCTATTTTAGCCCCGATATCATCGAGAGATCTGCCCCTATTGTTCTTGGGGACGGTGATCGACCTTGCGAGGTACGGGTCCAGCTTCTCTGACCAAGCCTCACCCGCAGCCCTCACGCCGCCGTTGTACTTCTCGTAGACTCGAAGGGCGGCTATGCTCAGGGGCGGTGTCTCAAGGATCGTCACCGGCACGCTGATCTCCATGCCCTCGGTGAGGCTGTTGGGCTTGTCGTCGATCATTATGAGATGGGTCATGCCGGCCTTGTACCCGGCAAAACCGTCCATTCTGGCCTTCTCCTCGCCAGCGGCCCAGTATCTCGTCCTGGGGACCTGGCTCTTAGCCCGTTTACGGGGGCTGAAGGCCAGCGAACCTCGTCTTGGTCGGTGTATGGTTGCCATTTAGCCCTCCAGTGATCGCATCAGGTTGACCTGGGCGAGGGTGGCGACTATCGCCTCTTCCAGCCTCACCGTCTCGGTTCCCTGATGCGGTATGGTGTTAATCACGCAACATCCTTCCATCGTTTCGCTGCTCAAGAACGCATCAACGCCGCGTGCGGGCGAGCCGAAGACCACCTCCAGACCCCGCCTTCGGCCCTGACGGACCGTCTGGCGGAGGATGTCTGGGGTGGCCGGCGCCCCCACTCTGGACGTGGCCACGACTAGGCTCTCCGTCGAGCTTACGTGCTCGTCCAGGTTCGGGATGACCTCTGTCTCGTAGCCCCAGTAGTGAGGTATCTCCGATCGGTCTACCGGCTCCGCGGCGAGGGGTTTCAGCGAAAAGACTCTGACGTTCAGGCGCTGCCCTGCTCGGTACCGCGATGCGGTCTTGAGGGGCAATGGGCGCTCAACACCTATGTCCACCCAGGCGCCGTTGTCAGATCCCACTTCGTCGACTACTAAACCTACTCGAAACTCGCCGACCTTGAGCGTTGAAACCTTTGAGCTTGTGGGATGATGAGGGGTGCGCAGCGGCGGCAGGACGCCGACGTACCTCAGGGCCCTCTCCCTTGGAAAGAGCCTTTTTCGGAGGTACTGGGGCGTCTCTGCGTACTGCAGGACCCGGGATATGAACCTTGAATCGTCGAACTCCGGATCCCGGTAGATGACGATCCTGTCCACCCGAAATACCGCAGCAGCCCTTGCGATCGTGCCCACCTTGAGGGTGCGTATCCGCTCGTCCCGGGACTCCATGGTTGTGGAGGACGGGATCAAGATGGTCGTCTCGCTGCCACCGATCATCGGATCTTACCCCCAAGACCTATTCTTGATATAAAAAGGTTTGGAG
>NZ_JBNGCU010000030.1:0-19051 GCF_049974945.1 Methanocrinis sp.
TGTTGTGCTCTTCGATCCTGAGCCGGACGATCTCAGGGACAGTCTCAGGTTCTGCGATCCATCTATCCTCGATGACGCCGCTGGAGTGGAGGCTCTCTTTGGTGAAGGGTGTGGCGATGGCCACCACGTTCATGCCTGCCGCAAGGCCGGCTTTGACACCGTTTACCGAGTCCTCAAGAACGAGGCATTCTTCCGGAGGCAGACGACCGAGCCTATCGGCGGCGAGGAGGTATATCTGAGGGTCCGGCTTTCCCAGGGTCACATCCTCCGCCGTCAGGACGGCATCCAGATAATCCTCGATCCCCAGGGCCCCTATCACATGCTGGACGTCCTTTCGCTTGGAGAGGGTCGTTAGGGCGGTCTTGCACGAGAACTCTCTGGCCGTCCGCAAAACGGCCATGGCATGAGGCCACTGGTTGTCCCTGATGACCTGGGGGTCGCCGATGATATCATAGTAGATCTCGTACCTAACCGCCGTCAGAGCGTCTTCGGGATTGGAGACGCCGTACCTGGCCATGATCGGCCGAAGATCCTCCACGAGCCCCAGTTTGTTCATAACATACCTGGAGGTCGTCTCCCTGGAAGCGCCCACAACCTCCCGATACGCCTCGCCGGCCCTGTAATCCGGCTCCAGCAGTCCTCGTATGACTTGAACCGCCTTGGAGTATGCCAGGGCCTTCAACTTCTCCGTCTGGACCAAGACGCCGTCCAGATCAAAGATGATAGCCTGTATCATCGGTCTCTTCCTCCGATATGTGGCACCCTATGAAATTCAGACCTCCTAATTCATCTATCTGGAGGTCATACATGCTCGATCTCGGTGTGATTCGAGATCTCCGAGCTTGTGGTGCAGAGATCCTCCAAGGATAGGTGGCAAAGATCGTCGTTTCCCGTTAGCCTGGCAAAGGCCTTCAGCTCCTCGATGGATACCGCCAAAAAGTTTTCTAGCTTTTTTGCAGATATCTCGACCCTCAAACGGGCTCTCAGCTCCTCATCCTGGGTTGTGACCCCCACGGGGCATTTGCCAGTGTCACAGAGTCGATACTGTTGACAGGCCGTGGCCATCAAAGCCGCTGTTCCGATAGCCACCGCGTCGGCCCCCATCGCCAGGGCCTTTGCGAAGTCGGAGGATATCCTCAGCCCCCCGGTGATGATCAGAGATATTTCCTTTGCGCCCTTTTTGTCCAGGAACTTTCTAGCTCTGTAGAGGGCAAAGATGGTGGGAATGGAGGTGGCATCTTTGACGAACTTGGGGGATGCAGCCGTCGCCCCAGGCCTACCATCTATGGTTATGAAGTCGGGCTGGGCGTAAACCGCCACCTCCAGATCCTTCTCGACGTTTCCTGCGGCGAACTTTATACCGATCGGTTTGCCGCCAGACCTCTCCCTCAGCCACGAAACCTTCTCCAATAGATCGTCTCTGTTTCTAATATCGTCAAAGCTCGCCGGGCTGACGATATCCTTTCCTTTCGGAAACCCCCTCATATCAGCTATCTCTTCGGTGACCTTCTCGGCGGGTAGATGGCCACCCATGCCGGGTTTGGCTGACTGGCCTATCTTTATCTCGATGGCGTCCGATCTCCTGAGATTCTCGTCAGATAGGCTGTACCTGTTGGGAACATACTCGAAGATGTACCTGTGGGCGTTTTCCATCTCTTCTCTCAGGATGCCACCCTCTCCAGAGCAGATGGCAGTCCCAACCGCCGCGCTGCCTTTGGCAAGGGCTATCTTGACGTCCCTAGACAACGCTCCGAAGGACATGTGAGTGACGTAGATGGGGGCCTCTATGATCATGGGATGCTCGGCCCCGGGACCTATCACAGTCCTCGTATTTACGGGAACATCCTCATTCAGGGGGATCTTGGCGAGCTGGGCCCCTTTAATGAGGATCTTATCCCAGGACAGGACATACCTTGTGGTCCTCATGGGCTCGATTATCGACTCGGCGGTGGCTGAGATCTTGTGGATATCTGCCATCTGCCGCTCAAGCTCGTCCGACTCCCTCTTCCATTCTCCGAGGTAGCTTTCAAGGTCGCCTTTTATGATGTGGGAGAAGGTAATCTTATGCTTCTCCCCGCATACTGGGCATTCGATCGTCTGTTCTTTGCTTACTATTTCGTCTTCTTTTATCGGCTTTAGATGGTTCTTGTCAGATCTGCAGATGGGACATTGCCACCCTTTGGGAAAATCTATTGGATCGGTTCCGGGATCTACGTCCGTTGCAGAGCTTCCTCTCTCGGAGTCGTATTCAAAAACCTGGCAGACGTCACAACGATATCTGGTCATAAAAACAGCCTTCCAAAAAAAATATTATTAGGTCTGCTCCTTTTCAGATCCCCTCAAACAGTAGTACATCTTCGAAAGCTCCATCTTCTCGTAGACGGGACACCCACCACATATGCATCCCTTTTCCTCGGATATGCAACCACTCTTGCCTATCGTCACAAAACAGAACCCGCCCTCTTCGCCGCACTCCACAAAGCTGGGGCAGCTCTTGCAGGTGCACATATCCAGAACCATCTGTTTTCTCTTCTCCATCTCTGCCCTGTCCATCTCCATAATATCCAACCTCCACCTATCTTCAGAAACTTACCTAATAAAGAATTATCCCTCGGTCGATCCCGCCGGCGGATCATCTCTTCTTGATCTTGTCTACGTACTTTTTAAGCTCTGCGACTCCTGTGAACATTCGGGTGCCCTCTTCCCTGGCGAAGACGGACTCCGCTGATCTAGACTTGGGCGGATCTTCTCTGAAGGCTTCAAAGGCCCTCTTTCCGTCGTAATCGACGAAGGCCATCCGTGCGGAGAAGTTGTCGGGCTTCACCATGATGGCATCCCCAGTGACGGTGGTAATGTGGTGGGGGTGATCTATGAGGGATTTTGCCAGCTCGTTTGAGCTCATAACACCTCTCTTCTTCAGCTCTTCTGAGAGCTGGTTGAAGTCCGCCAGCAGATAGAAGGCCCCCTCTGGCTTTGTGGCACGGATCCCGTCGATTTCGTTGAGGGACTGAGATATCTCCGTTCCCATGATCCTGTGGATCTCTCTTGTGATCCTGAAATACTCCTCGATCTCCTCATTAGGCTCGTAAACGGTGATGGCGGCATTCTGAGTTGGGGTGGAGACGTTGGTATAAACGGTGGCTGCAACCTTTGTGAAATCGTTTTTCAACTTATCTGAACAATACTCGGGCAGAATGCAGCTTCCGAGGCGGTACCCTCCTGCAGATCTATCCTTGGACAACCCGTTTGTTACGAAGGATCCCTCCGGATAAATCCGTCCCATGCTTGTGAAATTCTCGAACCTGTAGGTGGTCAGGGCGTAAATCTCGTCCGATAGGATTAAGGTGTGACGATCTCTGCAGACCTGAGCGATCTTTTCCATTTCCCCGCGGGTGTATACGGCACCCGTGGGGTTGTGGGGGTTGTTCAGTATCAGTAGGTGCTGCTCTTCAGGGAGTTTCGTGAGAAGATCTTCCAGGCTTTGAGGGTCGATCTTGTAACCATTCTCGGCCTCCATTTGGAGTATATGATACTCCTTTCCGTGGAGTTTCAGCTGAGGGGCGTAACCGATCCACGAGGGGGAGGGTATTATTACAGAACCACCCAGTATGAAGAATAGGGTGTACATCAAACCCTTTGTGCCGTGGCCAACCACTATCCTGGAGGGATCCACATCAAGGCCGAAGTGTCTCTTATTGAATCCAGAGATGGCCTTTCGGAGCTCCTCAATACCTTCAGCGGCGGAATAGTGGCCCATATGGGCGCTCCCTCCCAAAGAACGCTCCAGAGGTGGGGGGACGTGAAAGGGGGATTGGCCAAATCCAAAACTATAAAACTCCATGTTGCACCCGATTTTGTCGCATCTTTTCCTCTGTTCAGCAACGAACAGCCCCACCCGAAGGTTTTCCGGCATGGATATATCGTCAACTCTCGGATCTACCATTATCTCACACATCATCGATCCTCCCGGATTTCTAGCTGTAGAATTCTTTTGTAGTGATATTATATATAATTATTTGTAATCCTTTTATAAAGAAGATTATTTGAAGGATATTAAATGTATGTATTCTTCATTATTCTGTTTTGATGCGGAAAACATCAAAGGTTATATAATTCAAGAATCATGGTGATTAATAGGTAAAATTTAAATATCATTGAATCATTAAAAACTAGAATAGTTTTTGTTAAAACCCAAACAAGGTGTTAGCCGATGGATCAGATTCAAAGATATGAACCCGAAGCTGCCGTATTTTCGATAGAGGTGGTTTATTTTGCCGCCCATTGTCGCGATCCACGGAATCTAGGTCCATCCCACGTTCACGTTTGAAACCCACGTTCACGTTTGAAACGATGGTATATGTTCACCTAATGCTCAAAACCATCAAGTCAAACGATTTGCATCAATGGTGTCGAAGGATGTGATTCTATGGAAGAATTTGATGTGATTGTAATCGGCTCCGGCGGAGGGTTGCACGTCGCCTCCGTCGCCCTCAAGAAAGGGATGAAAGTTGCTCTGATGGAGCGCGGTCCCCTGGGCGGGACCTGTCTGAACAACGGATGTATCCCTTCGAAGATGCTTATCCATCCCGCGGACGTGATACGAAACCTGGAAGAAGGGAGAAAGGTTGGGATCGAGGGCCACATAGACCGGATAGATTTCCAGAAGATTATGGAACGGATGCGCTCGGTGATAAGCCGATCTGTTTCGGGTATGGAGGAGTCGATCAGGTCGGAGGAGGGTCTGACCTGGTTTCGGGATACCGCCGAGTTTGTGGGAGAATACACCCTCAGATCTGGCGGCAGAACTCTGACGGCCCCGAAGATAGTTATAGCCTCGGGTGCCCGGCCCCTCATCCCCCCCATCCCGGGACTTGTGGATGCCGAGTTTATGGATAACGTTTCGGTCCTCGATCTCGAGAGGCTGCCTGAGAGCCTCGTCATCATGGGTGGGGGCTATATAGGCTGCGAGTATGCCCACTTCTTCTCCGCCATGGGGACTGAGGTAACCCTCGTTGGGAGAAATCCCAATCTCCTTCCCAATGAAGATCCGGAGATACGCGAGATCGTCGAGAGATCACTCTCGAAGAGGATGGGGGTATACACCGGCCACGAGATATTCAAGGTGGAAAGAGAAGGTGGCAAGAAGGTGGTCTTTGCCCGGAAGACGGCAGACGGCTCGATAGAGAAGATCGAGGCAGAGGAGATTATGGTGGCCGTCGGAAGGAGGTCCAACGCAGACCTCCTCAAGCCGAAGATGACGGGGGTCGAGACGGACAAACGGGGGTGGATCGTGGTAAATGACCGCCTGGAAACGACAAAGCCGGGAATATGGGCACTGGGAGATGCCACGGGGAGGTTCATGTTCAGGCATACCGCCAACTACGAGGCGGAGGTGGTATCTCATAATATCTTCGAGGCCACCGGCGAGGATGATATGAAGGTGGCCGATTTCCATGCCGTCCCTCACGCCGTTTTCACTTATCCGCCCGTAGCCGCCGTGGGGTTGACCGAATCTGAGGCCAGAGAGTCGGGGTACAAAATCCTGGTGGGCAGGGCCAAGTACACCGATGTGGCCAAAGGCGTTGCCATGGCCGAAGAGGACGGATTTGTGAAGGCGGTAGTCGAAGAGGATAGTATGAAGATTCTGGGAATATCCGTAGTGGGCTCTGAGGCCCCGGAGCTGGTCCAGCAGGTGGTCTACCTTATGAACACCGAATACCAGGACTTTATGCCCCTCATCGAGTCCCAGGTGATCCATCCCACCATAAGCGAGGTGATCGCCCACGCCTTCGCAAACCTGGAACATCCCCACCATCACGCCGAAGAATGACGGGACTTTGGCCCAGGGCTTCGGTCTCAAATCGGGATATCGAGAGTTGGGATATCGGGACGGATATAGCCCCGGGCGCACCTTTATCCTAGCCCCGGGCTCAATCCCTTTTTTCCTTCTGCCAGGGCCAGCGCTCCTCTATCTCCACCACCAAAGTCCAGCTCAACATGGTTCTGATGACCACCAGCAGCCCCAGGCTGGTGAGATTGACCAAGTTGAGCTCCACGGTCACCGTCTTGATTATATCGGCGGCTACCAGTATCTCAAGGCCCAGGAGGAGAGTCTTTCCAATGCTAATCCTGAGGGGGCTGATTCCGTCTGATGAACCCCACCGTTCCATCCTCCCTCTCAGGTATCCAAAGACCGCAGCAGCGATGCCCACAATTATTACTGCCACACCGAAGACCTGCAAAAGGAGGCTTACCGCCTCGATCCAGTAGGGGAGGCTAGACAACAGATCGTCCATGACCATCATTTCAGCAAGCTATTGGATGCTGAAGCCACTCTGCCAGGCTATCTCGGCCTTGACCGAATATTGCTGCAGGAGAATTGAAGGGGGATCGGCTCATACCAACCCATCAGCCGTTCTTCATCTCATCCGGATGGTTCTCTTGGGCGTGCTTTTCCATCTCCTCTTTGGTGGCGAAGATCATGCCACAAAATTTGCACTTAAACTCCTCGGCTATAATATCTCCCTCCAAATCCGTTTTCGCCTTTCATCGGTATTCAACCTTTCGTCCAATTTCCCAATCAAGATCGATATGTTGCGGCTTCAAGCTTGATTCTTTTCTCTATAAACCTGCCGACAGCATCTACAAATTCGGCATGGCTCCAGGTCAAGGGGGCTACAGATACCGACTCTCCCGTAAGGGGATGGACCTGCTCAGGCATGACCCCCGTCTCTAAAGAGCAATCTGCGGCCCATCTGATCAGCTCAGAGGCTCTCGCCAGGTCCTCCTCCCCCTCAGCCTTGGCGATGTACCATTTGGCCAGCCAGAGGGTGCAGATCGGCCAGGGATTTCCGACGCTATCGGGCGATTGTCTCCGGTACAGATCGTCCTGATATCTGGCAAGGCCTCCCTTCCCCTCCACCCAGAGGGTATCTTCCACCTCACTCATCGTTTTGACCACGAGAGGATCATCGGCCGGCAGAACTCCGAATTCGAAGAGGGCGTAGACGCTGCTGTCCACCACCGAATCGAGCTTCTTTTTGCCGACGTCTGTACCTTCGTACTTAAGCCCCCGAACGATGGCGTCCCTCTCCGGATCGTACAGCTCCCTCAACATCAGCTCCTTTATCTCGCCGTATCCGTCCTTGCACAGCTCGCAGACGGTGCTGTCTCCAAAGAGCTGAGCGAGACTTTCGGCGGCGTTCAGGCCCGCGTATACCGCCGAGATGGTGAAGGTGAAGACGCCCCGCCTCTCCTCCCAGAGGTCGTAGCTCTCCATGGGGAGGCCGTTTGGATAGCGATAGTCGTTCATGAACTCGGCCGCTTTCTTGACCAGAGGCTCGTACAGCTCCCTGACGAACTCCAGATCCCTCGTCGACCGGAAGTACTCCCATAGAGCATATATCACCAGAGCCGTCTCATCCTCCTGGATGGGGAGGGAGGGAGAGCCGTGGTCGACCCAAGGGTGCCAGCTGCTGCCCAGGGTCCCGTCGGGGTTGTACTTGTGCAGAAGGCACCCCATCCACCAGAGGACGTCCTTACAAAATCTGAAGAAGGGTTTGGCGAGGTCAGGAAATCCGGCCCTGATCATGGCCATGGAGACTAAAGCGCCGTCTCGTGCCCACATGTAGCTGTAGGTGTCCTTGTTGTAGGCGCTGTTATCCGAGTCGTTTGCAGCTATGATAGCGCCGCAGGAGTCGGTCTGGGTCTTGATCATCAATAGAGATCTCCTGTACAGGCGGATGATATCCTCGTCCAGCCCGGTCGTGTCTATGATTGCCCTCTCGACCCAGGCTCTCTGGCGAGCCTCTGCATCTTCCAGCAGGGACTCTGGGCCATCTTCCAGGATCATGTTACTAAGTCTATAAACTTCGTTGAAATTTTTCCCTGCTGCCATGTAATAATATACGGCCTCATTCCCCATTGCTGGGATCTTTAGAGTCAATCCCACGGTGGAGTCCACCGTTCCCTGAGTAACGGGATTTTTCGATAGTAACCCATCTTCGGCGTCCCGGAAGGTCCCCTCAAAGCCTTCGCCTTCGGAAAGCCCTATGGTGTAGTCGTCAAGATCGCTTTTTATGCGACCGCCATCTCCAGACTTCAGGGCTCCGATTAAAAAATACCTGGCCCTCTTGTAATGGATCACCACATTGTGGTCCATCTGATAGACCGCGGTATCACCTATGCCGTCGCCGTAGAGGTGAAAGTCATTGTAAAAGAATATGCTAAACTCTCTATCACGATCTTCAAGGTTCCTTATGGTTATCTTCCTCAAGAATATATCCGCCTCAAATAAGACGGTCTCCTCCAGGGACAGCTCCACCCTGAGGTCTCCATTGGTCGCCCGGTTCTCGGTGACGAGAACTTCATCTTTATACCCCAGCCTCCTCTCCCACCCCTGGTCGTTTATCCAGGAGAGGCGGCCGTCGACGTAAACCCCCACCTTCTGAGCATGGCCGAGGAGATGGTTCTCCTGGCCGACATGGGGAAAATATATGTCTCTAACCTGAAGCCATTTGTCGATGTTCACCAGGAGAGACTGGTTTCCCAGGACTATATGTCGGGTCATATGTATTCATCCTCTCGATGGGCCGTTGAAGTCGATTACCACCTTTATATTATCTTTCATGGAAGAGAATGCCTCTTTGAAATCCTCCAGGGGGTATCTGGCGGTGATGAGCTTTGAGAGGGATCCCGGCCACCTCTCTTCTATGGCCAATAGGTCGGAGATACCCCTCTCAAAATCCAGCCGGTGAGCGTTGACCGTCCCCACCACGGCCCTGTTCCCCAGGACCAGTCCCTGATTGAAACAGTCGCTGCATATCTCCATTCGCTTCTCTCCCCCGGTAATGGAGGCCAGAACCACCACCCCGTTAGTTCCAACGATCATTATGGAGTGGAGGGCGACCGTAGAGCTGCCCGTCTCTTCGACGATCAGGTCGATCTGCTTTCCCACCACCTTCGGGATATCGTGGAGTTCTGTCCGTTTGGTGTTGAAGTGAAGGACTCCGAGCTCGGAGAAGATTTTGGCCTTATAGTCGTCGTCGGACCTGTCGACCGATAGGACCTCAAGACCCCTCAGCCTGAGGAGCATCGCCGTCAGAAGGCCCAGAGAACCCGTCCCCGTGACCATCGCCACCTCCGGGCGCCAGGTCAATCTCTCCTGGACCCTGAAGGCCATCCTGACCGCCTTTTCGGCCACGCTCATCGGCTCCAGAAGAACGGCAAGCTCACCCAAATCCTCCGGAACCTTTATCAAAAAATCCTCTTTTTCCAGGTAATACTCGGAGAGGAAGCCGTGGAGTCCTTTTATCCCTCTCTCCCGGTAGTCACCCAGAAGGCACATGTCGTACTCGCCGGCCTGGCAGTTGATGCAGCCGTCCGGCCTTCTGACGGTGGCCACCACCATCTCCCCGGGACGAAAGGATTTTACATCCTTTCCGATCCCCTCCACCCTGCCCAGGGACTCGTGGCCCGGGATCAAGATCTCTTCACCCGAAGGCGGGGTGCCATAGACCCCGTCAAAGATCTCCTTATCGGTTCCGTCGAGGCCCACGGAATGGACCTTGACGAGGACCTCATCGTCGCCCGGGTCGGGAAGGTCGACGTCGATCAGCCGAGCGCTATCCTTCTCTTTGGGACGAACCGCCGCAGCCTTCATGAAAGATCGCTCCAATATCTACCTCAGCCTTACCAATTCGTCTTCTAGCAAATATGGGCCCCACATTAATCTTCGGGCTCATACTTTCATCAGCTCGATCCCCAAGTCCTCGATCATGGACCGGTCCACCTCCCTGATATCCTCCTCGGCGAGGGAGGTCAGGCCTTCTTGACGGAAGGGTATCATGTTCTTCTGTGAATCGTACTCTCTTGGCTTTTTTGGCATCTAGTCTTTGATGATGCTCTCAGCCAGCTGGACTATGGAGGAGGCTACGATGCCGTACTCTTCCATCAGCTCCTGGGGACTCCCAGATCTTGGAATGCCACTTATGCAGAGCTTTCTTATGTGCTCCAGAGCCTCAGATATGTAGGAGGCGATCCCGTAGCAGTAATGGTCCTCCACTACCATCGCCCTCTCTTTGCATTCCTGGGCGTTTTTGACGAGCCCCGCCGAGTCGAAGGGCTTTATGGAGTAGAGATCGATCACCCTTATCGAAATCCCCTTCTCCCGCAGAATTTCATATGCTGTCAGCGCCTCGTTCAGGGTGATCCCCGCCGAGATGACTAGGGCATCATCGTTGTCGCTTCTCTTGAGAACCTTGAAGCCGCCGAGGGGAAACTCCTCCTCCCCGCCGTATACCACTGGCGTCTCGCCTCTGGTGGTCCTGAGATAAGCGATCCCCTCAAACCTCATCATCTCCCTCATCAGCCCCTCAGTGGAGACGGCATCGCTGGGGTAGAGGACGATCGAGTCAGGCATGCTCAGGAACATGGGAAGGTCTTCAAGGCCCATCTGAGATGGGCCGTCCTGTCCGATGCTGACCCCCACGTGGGATCCGACGAACTTTATGTTGGATCTGGAGTACTGGGCCATGCGTATGAAGTCGTGGGCCCTGGTGAGGAATGTGGCAAATGTGGAGATGACGGGAACAAAACCCATGGCAGAAAAGCCTATGGCCATGCCCACCATGTTCTGCTCGGCTATGAAGGCCTGAAAGCACCTATCAGGGAACTCTTTGCAGAACGCCTCCGTCATAGTAGAGTT
Source organism: Methanocrinis sp. (assembly GCF_049974945.1). NCBI lineage: Archaea > Methanobacteriati > Methanobacteriota > Methanomicrobia > Methanotrichales > Methanotrichaceae > Methanocrinis > Methanocrinis sp. Next base: position 10,706 of record NZ_JBNGCU010000030.1, read on the forward strand.
TCTGACGTCGGCATCGACGACCACCACCCTCCCGTTGACCTTTCCAATTTTGACCAGGGCGTTGCCGAAGGCCTTCCTGGTGGAGACCCGATCCCCCATCTCGTAATCATCGCCGATGAAATCGACAAACTCGAAGGGAGGCGGCCTTCTGTATCTCACATTGGATGGAAGGCTTATCCCGACTTCCCCGATCTCGGCCAGGGCTCTTCCGAGCTGCTCTCGATTTAGGGCCTTGCCGTGCCAGCCCTCTTTGTCCACCAGGAACGATACCCCTCTGCCCTTGAAGGTTCTGGCAACTATGGCAAAGGGCCCTCTGCTCTTTCTGGCATCCCTGAAGGCGGCCAACAGCTCCTCCACCCGGTGACCATCTACCTGGGCAGCCTCCCATCCGAAGGCCTCGAACTTTCTGGCATAGGCCTCGGTGTCGTGGCCGTGCATGGTGGGGCCCGACTGGCCGAGTCGGTTCACGTCGATTATGGCGCAGAGGCCGCCGAGACCGTAGTAGGCGGCGGTGTTGGCCGTCTCCCAGACCGACCCCTCGGCCACCTCCCCGTCCCCCATGAGGACGTAAACTCGGCCCGGATCTCCCGCCAGCCTCTTGGCCAGAGCCATCCCCGCCCCCGCCGCCAGACCCTGCCCCAGGCTCCCCGTGGCCACCCGGATCAAGGGCATCCTGGGGGTGGGGTGCCCCTCCAACCTGCTGGTGATCTCTCTCAAGGTCTCCAGCTCCTCCAGGGGCACAAAGCCGGCCTCGGCATAGGCAGACCATAGGATGGGTGCGGCGTGACCCTTGGAGAGTATGAACTCATCCTCCTTCTCCAGCTCATGAAAGAAGAGGGTGCTCATGATCTCCGCCGCCGACATGCAGGAGGTGGGATGTCCAGAACCCGCGGCAGTGGTTGACCTCATCGAATCTATCCTGAGCTTGTCGGCCATCTGGGCCAGTTCATCAACGGATGCCATATTATATCACCCATATATTATTAGGAACTAAAATTTTAAACCTATCATATCCTTCAAACGGGATAGCGACCTTCCTACATCCTCAGACTTCAGAAGGTAAGAGCCTGATACGAAGAGGTTGGCTCCCGCATCCTTTGCGAGCTTGATGGTATCGACGTCGATCCCGCCGTCTACCTCGATATCCAGATTCTCTCTGATCCTCCTCAGCTCCGCGACCTTCTGGAGGGGCTCGGAGAGGAAGGCTCCCCCGTAGGCTCCCGGCTCCACCGTCATTATCAGGACCTCGTCCACCCGGGGGATTAGGGGCATGATCACTTCGAGGGGGGTCTCGGGCCTGAGGGCAACCCCCACCCTCTTGCAGAGATCCCTCCCCAGATCCAGGATCCTTTCGGGCTCGGGAGTAGGGCAGCATTCTGCGTGGACCAGGAGGGAGTCGAACTTATCGGCGTTCCTCTCGATCCAGGTGGCAGGATCTCTCACCATCAGCTGGGCCTCGTATCGGTTGCCAGTATCAGGAAGCTCGAAGTCGAACTCCAGGGAGGTGTTGGGAACGAAGTATCCGTCCATCACGTCAAGCTGCATCCAATCCAGGTGGTCTTTCAGCCGGTGGACTATCCCCTCCAGCTCCTGCTGCCTGTTGGCGATGACGGCTCCGAGGATGACATCCTTCATAATAGCCCCTCCACCAGGACGGCCCTCACCGGAGAGCCGTCCCCATCTCTGATCTTCAGGGGGAGGCCTATGAAAAGATACCTTCCAGCCTCAACCCTGGAGAGGTCCAGCCCCTCAAAGATGGGTATCCCCTCCTCCAGGAGGATGCAGTGGGCAGCACAGCGGCCTGAGTGATATCTTTGGATGCTGAGATAGTCGGTCCCCACCGCCTTCATCTTCTTTCTGACCAAAAGCCCTGCCCCCTCATCGGTCAGATAGATGAAATCCTCTCTGAAGTCGCCGTAACCTGTGGTGGAGTTTTTCGTCTTGAATAAGACTATCTCCCCTTTCTCTATCTTTTCTGCTGCGAGTTCTTCCTCGCCTATGCCCTCTCCAAAGTCCAGGTACCCCAAATCCACCACTCTGCATTCGCCGATGCATCGGTCGAGGGGTATCGTCTCGACCCCCCCTCCGCTCCGGTCTACGTGGCGCCTGCCGTCCACGTGGGTGCCGGTATGGGCCCCGAGAGTGTATTCAGAGAGGTTCGACGAGCCTCCGGTGATTTTGTCCACCACCCTCCTTCTGAAATCGGCGTTTCCCGGATAGGTTATCATCCCCTCGTAAATCTCCAGGGATATGTCGTGGACCTTCAATCTAAAATCTCCTCCGCCAAAATCCATCTTCTTCCACACTTTTCCAGCATCTGGTCCGCCTCGTCCGGACCCATCGATCCGGCGGGATACCGGAGAACCTCTCCCCGGGACCTGATCTTGCCCATTATCCCGTCGACTAACCGCCAGCTTGCTTCGACCCCCTCCCATCTGGTAAAGAGTGTCTGATCCGCAGTTATCACCCCCTGTAGGAGAAGCTCATAGGCCTGGGGGCTCTCCAGTCCAAACTCGCATCGGTGGCAGAAGTTGAGGGTGACAGGCTTCAGGGAGCTTCCCGGCCCTGGGACCTTGGTGTTGAACTTTATCGATATGCCCTCGTGAGGCTCGATTCTCAGGGTTACCACGTTCTCGGGCGGCTTTCTCGCCACTCCGCCGTAAAGGTTCCAGGCTACCTCCTTCAGGACCAGGCTGACCTCGGAGCACTTCCTTGTTAGCCTCTTTCCCGTCCTCACATAGAAGGGAACGCCCCGGAACCTATCCGAATCCAGATGTATCTCCAGGGCTGCATAAGTTTCGGTATTCGAGCCCTCAGGGACTCCAGCCTCCTCCAAATAGGCTCCGACCTTCTCGCCTTCCACCTCACCTCTCACGTACTGGCCCACGACGATATCCTCCTCTCCGACCTCCAGAAGGGAGCGGAGGACCTCGATCTTACCAAATCTTATATCGTCAGGCTCAAGAGACCTTGGGGGTTCCATAGCCACCAGGGCCAGAACCTGGAGGAGGTGGTTTTGGATCATGTCCCGGACGGTGCCCACCCCGTCAAAGTAGCCGGCACGGCTGCCTACCCCAACCGTCTCCGCCAGGGTTATCTGGACGTTGTCCACAAAACGGTGGTTCCAGATCTCTTCAAAGACAGCGTTGGCGAACCTGAAGGCCAGAATGCTCTGGACAAGATCCTTTCCAAGATAGTGATCTACACGGTAGATATCCTCCTCTCCGAAGACGGCGGAGATCTTTTCGTTCAGGATCCTTGCGGAGTTTAAATCGTATCCGAAGGGCTTTTCCACCACTAGCCTCTTCCAGCCTTCCCCCTCCATAAGGCCCCCGGAGCCGATGGCATCAATCGCCCCGGCGAAGTACCTGGGGGAGAGGGAGAGATAAAAGATCTTGTTTCCCCGGCATCGGTGAGATGAGTCCACCTCCTTCAGAAATTCTGCAAGATCCGGATCAGGTGCCTCCCTCAGATCCATCGAATAGTAGCAGATCAGATCCTCAAAGCCTTCCAGCCCCTCATCCCGGACAAGGATGTTTTTTAGATCGAGTGATCTCAAGAAATCCTCCCGGCTCCTCTCTGCTCGAGCAAGCCCCACTATGGGGGTATTCTCGTTAATCGTCCCCTTCATGTAGAGGCTGTAGAGGGCGGGAATCAGCTTTCTTCGGGCCAGGTCCCCCGTCGCCCCGAAGAGGAGTAACATGAAGCTCATTTCTTCTTTACGGGGTGCTCCCCGAACTCCTTTCTCAGAGCGGCCAGCATCCGATGGGCCATGGAGTCCTTGTCCCGCGACGCAAATCGAGAGTTTAAGGCGTAGGCGTTGGCGATGAAAGGCACCGAATGATCGATCGCCTCTTTCACCGCCCAGCGCCCTTCACCGCTGTCGTCGACAAAGGGCTGAAGGGCCGCGAGCGCCGGGTCCTTCTCCAGGGCCTTCTCCGCCATCGCCATCAGAAATGAGGCGACTATGCTCCCGTGGTTCCAGACGTGGGCCACATCTCTCAAGTTCAGGCCTTTTAAGCTCCCGTTGGCCAGAAGATCGAAGCCCTCGGCAATGGCCTGCATCATCCCGTACTCCACGGCGTTGTGGATCATCTTCACGTAGTGGCCGCTTCCGGGAACGCCGGTATGAACGTACCCCTCTTCGACGGCCAGGGACCTCAATACAGGCTCGGCGACGGCGATACCCTCTCTTCTCCCGCCCACCATAAAACAGGCTCCATGGCGGGCACCCCCTGTTCCACCGCTGGTGCCGCAGTCCAAAAAGTAGATTCCCGACCTCCTGAGGGTCTCCTCCCGGCGTATGGAGTCGAGGTAAAGAGAGTTTCCGCCGTCCATCACCACGTCTCCATCCTTCAGGTGCGGGACCAGCTCCTCCAGTACCTGGTCGATGGTGGGCCCGGCGGGAAGAGATAGGTATATGACCCTCGGCGAGTGCAAACCCTTCACAAAGGACGGATAGTCACCCACCACTCTGACCCCCATATCCTCCAGCTCAGGCTTTCTACTCCGGGCCTTTCCCACGACGGAGAAGCCCTCGTCTACGGCGTGGAGGGCCAAGTTTCCCCCCATCCGCCCAAGGCCGATGAATCCGATCTCTCTCATTTTTATAACTCCTCTATCAGACTCTATTCAAATGAGATCTTCATCTCTTCACTCACCCAATGCGGCATATTCGGGTATGGTGTCCTCCAAAAAGCCCCTCATACCCTCCCGAGTCTTTGGATGGACCAGCATATCTCTCATGACGTACATGGGGATGGTGGCTATATCGGCTCCAGCCAGGGCCGCATCTCGGACCTGCCTCGATCCCCTGAGGCTTGCAGCCAAAACCTTCGCCTCAATCCCGTGGGAGTCGAAGATCTCGACGATCTGGGCCACCAGATCGATACCCGATACAACGCCGTCATCATCGAAGCCCTCAAGCCCCTCCGTCGGGAAGTAATCGGCCTTCTCGAACTTCATCTCAGCCCTTTTCCGGATCAGGTCGTCTATCCGACCGGCGAAGGGGCTGACGATCCTCGCCCCGGCCTTCGCGGCCATCAGGGCCTGCTCGGGGGTGAAGATGAGGGTGCAGTTGATGGGAATACCATCTCCGGCAAGCACGCGTATCGCCCTAATTCCTTCAAACTCCCTTCCTCCCTCCCCCTCAAAGGATGGGTTCACCGGGATTTTGATGTAGACGTTCTCGGCCACAGGATTGAATTTTTTATACAATTTCCTCCCTTGGGCAACCATCCCCTCAAAGGTATATTCTGTCACCTCCAGGCTCACAGGGGTGTCCCCGGCTGTGGTCAGGATCTTTTTGATATACTCCTCCAGGTCGGAGCCACCCTCCGATGCCGCCGCCTTTATCAGGCTGGGGTTTGTCGTGACGCCGTCACAGACGCCGCACCGGTATGCCTCTTCGATATCAGAGAGCTTTGCAGAATCTATGAATATTTTCATATTTGCTCCCACCTACTTCGAGTTGAGATCTTCACCAAATTAACTGCGATTTTTAGTTGATATTCCACTATTTCTGACAGGTCGGAATCCCTCTGGCCGCTGCGTTGCACGCCCCATAGAGGCTGACGTCGTAATTTAAAATCACATAAATCGGTGTCTTCTCAAGAATCTCTCTCTGTCTGTTGGCCTTCAAAAACTCGGTCTGAAACTCCGGGCTTGTGAACATCTCCCTGTTCTTGGCTGCGATCCCACCGGCGATATAAAGGCCCCCCGTGCTCATGGAGTCGAGGACGAAGTTCTTCGCACACCGTCCGTAGTATTTTGCAAATATTTTGAAGGTCTCTCTGCTCGTCTCGTCTTTCTCCTTATATTTGGAGATCAGGGCGGCCTTCTCTTCGGCACCCTCGATCTCGGAGGCGTACCGAGGATCTGAAGAGCCTTCGGTGGAGCGGTCCTTCAAATAACGGTATATCCTCTCGATGCCTCTTCCGGAGATCACCTCCTCGTAACTGACAGGGGTACCCCTGCCGGCTCTGATCTCTGCTGCGAGCTCAAGGTCAAACCTATCGTGGATAGGGAGATCCCCGTGGCCTCCCTCGCTGGATATGGGTGCATAATTCTTGCCGTCGAATGCCAAAATCGCCTTGCCCAGGCCAGTTCCTGCGCCGATTATCGACCTCGTATCCCCCCATCCGCCCGATCCGGCCTTGGCCAAGAGGAGGTCCTCTTCTGAGAGGGACTCTATACCATAGGCTATAATCTGGAAATCATTTATTATATAAAAATCTTTTATTCCCGTCACTCTCTCTATCTCCCAAGCATCCACCTCCCACGAGAGATTGGTGGGCTTGGATCTTCTGCAGCCGCTTACAGCTCCCGCCACCCCAGCACATCCCCCCTCTATTCCGATTCCGAATTTCTCATCGGCGTATTCGAGGGTCTCCTTAATCGTCGGGACGAGGGATCCGAGCTTTTGGCTCTCGAAATGGGTGGAGAAGAGAACGGTCGTCTGCTCGTCCCTCACCCCCGCCACCGCCAGGTTGGTATGGGTCCCCCCAATATCTCCCCCCAGGACGAAGAGATCGTACCCCTCTAATTTTGCTTCTTCCGCATAAGATCTAATTATCATGGTCTTCTTCTGCCTGTTAATTGAACCTTATTTTTAAATTTTATCTTAAAAGATATTTTTGATAATTTTACCTATATAGGTTCATTCCAAAAATTAATTTTAATATATTTGGTAAATTTTAAGCCTGCATGGTGTGATATACGACGCGAGCTTTTGAGAGGGGCTAAAAAATAAATTAAAACAATTTACTTTTTGTGCTCCTTTTTGTGCTTTTCGAACTCCTCTTTGGTCGAAAAAGTCTCGCCACACATCGGACACTTAAAACCTTTCTCTTCTTCAGCCAATTTAACACCTCCTATACTTTCCTTTTTTTATCCATTGTTATAATTCTATTTAGCTTTTTCTCTTAGAGAAAATACCAAATAAAATATAAAAAATAATATGTATACCTATCTCGGAAACTTTATCTATGATGGATATCCGATATAAATGGAAAAGGTTTAGGTGATAATATATGGAACCGATAAAGATGGCGTATAGGATATGTCTCCTTTCTGTATTGCTTTTTAGCCTGAGCACAATTAGCTTTGCGGCCGAGAATATGGATGAGGGGACGGAAGGATGTACGGTATCGACGCCGGACGGCTTCGACAAGTTCCTCGTCTACATGGGAGCCGGAGTTTACGACCCCGACGACCCGGAATTCACGCCGCCCGATTACATCTACTTCCAAAAGGAGGTTATGGGAAGAGACGAGGCTGCTATTGAGGCTGACAGGACCGCTGCCATGCAGTACTTCCTGGATACCTTCGGATTGGACTTCTTCGATGAGGAAGTTGTGGAGGATCCAACCTCTGTAGAGGCCATGAGCCCCCAGGGCGCGTGTCAGATGGCCGAGCTCTGCGATATTGAAGGCGTTGCCACCTTCAACGGCTTCATGCTCGATCCCAGACAGGAGTACAGAGCTTATGCGGTCTCTGAGATGACCGCTCCAGCCGAAGGCTGGGATGTCCGAGATGGTGGATGGATGGTCATGACAATCGAGGAGACCACCCTTTATGGAACCTGGGGTGGCGAAGATGGTAAGGTCGTCCCGGCTGGATCTATGCTGGTCTTTGGCGATTACAACATCGACACCGGCGATCAGCCGATCGTCATCCATTACCAGTCCGGCTCGCCGATCATTCCGGGGGCGGAGGGGATCATGTTCCTCTGCATAGTCTCGAATCCGGAGTTCGGCGAGGGACGAGCTCAGGGGATCTCCGTTCCCCAGATCCTGGAGGACGGCAGGACTCAGGCCAACATAAGGAACATCCTAACCTTCCCGGCCTATGGAAATCCGCCTGAAGCCTGAGAGGAAGGTTTGCAGCGGCGGTGGGCGTTCTGAAGTTAGGACGCCCTTCCTTATTTTTAAAAATGACAAAAATTTTAAAATTCTAACAATGCTTCTTTTAAGTCATCTTTGGCCCGAATCATCCTTAAACTTCGAGATTCGTTCTCCATAGGAAGGGCGACAGAACGGAGGAGGAAGATAGGAGTGAGGAAAGCCTGGCTGTACGACGAGGGAAAGCAGATAGGGACCGACTACGAGGACGTCTCCGAGATCCGGGCCTACGACCAGAGGATGGCGAAGATCAGGGACGTCAGAAAAGAAATTCAGGAAGTCATCGGCCTTTTGGACCTCGCGCCGGATTCGACGATCCTCGAGATCGGTACCGGTACCGGCGAGTTTCCCATCGCCGCCGTGAGCCGGTGCTCGAAGGTGATCGCCACGGACGTCTCCCTTCCCATGCTGGAGTACGCCCGCGAGAAGGCGAAAGAGAGGCTGC
>NZ_JBNGCU010000031.1:0-19046 GCF_049974945.1 Methanocrinis sp.
GACGTTGATCAGGAAGGTGACGTTGGTCGAAGGAACTCCTTCCTCAGGATCGGCGGTCTTGTTGACCTCTATACCTGGTCTGAGGGCTGTTACGTTCTCAGAATCGTTGTTTTTAACTTGATCTCCCGTTGGAGGCACGCCTACGACGATGATGTTGTTTGTGAGGTTGCCGAATTTCGAGCCGTTGATCTGAGCTACGAGCTCGATGAACTTCGATTCGGAGACGTTCAGTCCGCTAAGAATCCAGGTGACATTCTGGCCATCGACCGACCCCGACCTGTTATACGAGATCTTATCGAGGCCGTAAGGCAGGACGTCCACGACCTCGATTTGGGTGAAGTTCACCTGGCCGGTGTTCGTGACGTTGATCGTGAAGTTGACCCGCGTCCCGTTTGATCCTGATTCGGGGTAGGCGGTCTTGTTGACCGATATCGAGGCGTTGACGACCTTCACAGGTGCTGAGCTGTTATCTGTGACGTTGTAACCGAACTCGGGCTTGCCCTCGACCGATACGAGGTTGGTCAAGATACCTGGTTCAGACCTGTTTATCCTGGCTTCAAGGTAGACCACTCTAGGTTCTGATTTGTCCAGCGTCCCGAGGTTCCAGGTGACGTTGTTGCTTGAGTTGTCAAAGGACCCTGTCGAGCTGACGTAATCGAGTCCTTCTGGCAGAGCGTCGGTCAGTATGACCGGGTTCAATGTCGCGTTCCTCGTGTTCGTGACCTTGATCGTGAAGTTGACCAGGGTCCCGTTTGATCCTGATGTCACGTTCGAGGTTTTATTTACTGAAATTGAGGCGTCGATGACGGTAACGTTCACAGAGTCGTTGTCAGCAACGGCGTAACGCGGATTTGGCTTACCCTCGACATCGACAAAGTTCGTTAGGTTTCCGAAAGTCGAGCTATTAATACTGGCTATGAGGTAGACCACTCTAGGTTCTGATTTGTTCAGCAGTCCCAGATCCCAGGTGACGTTGTTGCTTGAGTTGTCAAAGGACCCTGTCGAGCTGACGTAATCGAGTCCTTCCGACAGAGTGTCGGTCAGTATGACCGAGTTCAATATCGCGTTACCCGTGTTCGTGACGTTGATCGTGAAGTTGACCAGGGAGCCGTTAGATCCTGATGAGAGTTCTGCAGTCTTGTTTACATCTATACTGGCAATTTCAGCGTTAATGCGGCCTAAAATGCCACTTAGAAGAATTTCGGGATAGAAGCTATCGATTCTATTGAATTCACTATAGGTGGAATTTGAGATATTTTTGAGGAATTCAATACCCATGGAATCGTTTCCCAGACCTACAGTGTATACCCAAAAATTTTCTATATTCTCAGGATTTTCGCTCTCGTCGCAATTGTTGACCCCATCTGAGAAGAATATTATTATTTTATTATTATATTTTATATCTTTAAGTTGTTCTGTCGCCAGTTTAAATAATTTTCTTATATTCGTCTCTTTGGCGGGTTTATTTGCATCTCTAATAGATATTATTGTCTCATTTATTTTGCTGAAATTGTCCGTCGGATCTACACGCTTATAATCTAAATCACCGCGTTTAATGACATCGCCTGAAGTGCTTACAAGACCAACAACATGAGCACTATTGTTCAGAAGTCCTATAAAACTCATTGCCTTGTCAAAACGTTTGCCATCTTGGTCCAAATCATTTACGCTTTTTGAATTATCTATTACAAGAATAACAGCAATATTGCTTGATTCCCCAGATACACTATCCTCACCATTCGCCACCACCATGACGAAAAAAAGAGCGATCCCCACCACCAGCAAATTCTCCAGCCTCATGATATCTCTCCTATCTTCACGTCGCCGTTCTCCGTCCTCAGGTTGACTACGTTGACCCCTGCGGCATCACCGCCCGTCGGTCGTATATCGATGCTGCCCTCCGCAGCGACGGTGCCGATCCCGTCGGGATGGAGGGCGCTCTTGACGGCGGTGAGGATGATCAGGCTCCTCGCCTCGCCCGGCCTCACGCCGCCGGCTGTCCAGGTGATGGTGGTGGTTCCGTCGGGGTTCCTCGTGACGTTGACCTCGGAGCCGGATGGAACCGTCTCCTTCACCTCCTGGTCGGCGGGAAGGGTCTCGGTGACGACGACATCCTTGGGGGCGGCCCTGCTCGAAGCGTGGGCCGCCGCATCCCGGAGAGCTTCCCCGAGCGTGTTGGAGTCGAGGCTGCCGATGGGATAGAACCTGCCGCCGGTGATGCTGGCCATCATGCTCAGGCTCTCGTACTTGAGGGGCGACTCGATCTCGTCGATCCCCACGCCCACGGTGTATATCGCGTAGCCCCTCCGCTTCAGCTCGGCCGCCAGGCCGTCCAGCCCCTCGCCGGGCCGGAACTCTTCGGGGCCGGTGATGAATAGGACGATCTTCTCATCCCCGTTCATAAGGTCCCTGAAATCGTCGTCGACCTCCAGGACCCCCCGGAGCCCCGCCGCATATACCGTCTGGTCGGTCTCGCCGCAATATCCAGAGAGGTTCGCGAGGGCGGCGAGGACCACCTCTCCGCTCTCCACCAGGGGCCGCGGCGGGACCATCAGCCGATCTGCGCCAGCGCCGCCCTCCTCGTCCCAGCCGATGATGGAGACGTTGCTGAAGTTCGCCTCAGAGAAGGCCGCCCATTCACCCTCGCTCATTCTTTCATAGGGGAGCCTCATGCTGCCGGATACGTCGAAGGCGAAGACGGCGTCGATCGCGGCCTCGGGCCTCGATACGGTGAGATTGATCACCTCGACGGTATCGCCGGTCCCATTCCAGGAGGGGATCGAGCCGAAGATGGTGGTCTGGATGATGTTAATGTTGTTTATTTTTGACCCGTTACCGGCCACTACTTCGGCGCATTCGGGGCAGGTGGGGTTCGCGCATACGCAGATGACCTTCTCGCAGGGCTCGTCGTCAGTGGGAGATGAGGTGGTACAGTTATTGCAAAAAAACCCGGATCCGAAGTTGATATCTTCGCCTTCAATGTCGTTTTCGATGGAACCAGATCCGATATTGATATTCGTGCCGCTTATATTATAGCTGTTTCCGATATATATATCTCTGGTTTTTATTTTATTATAATCCAGATCCTCACCACAGTCCATCATTCGTAAGGGCCTATACTCGATCGGTTCCTCTATCTGTACATCGCTTCCTGCCTTGTCTTGCGTAGTATAGATCATCTCGGATCCAGGATTTCCAAGGGTAAACAACCCAGGATTTTCGGAGCTTACTTTGAAGGTAGTCGAATTTGTCTCACCGATGTAGAAATAATTTCTGGGGCCGCTGGGATCGTATACTAACGGTTTCCATGTGAAAACCTTGTTATACCCCTCTATGCGGTCGTGGTCGATCGAGTAAATCAGATCTGCAGGAGCATGATATTCGACTGTGACGTCTTCGCCAGCCAGCCGTGTCATATTTTTGTAAATTTTGATGAATACGTCCTCAACTGTGACATTATCCGCCGGATGATACTCTCCACCGGCGATGTTCTTTATATTTTTGAGAACAATCTCTCCCACCTCATCTACGGGAAAACCTATCGTCCATATCTGGATGCCAGCTTCATTGGCTCTATATACCTCAGGAAGGTACTCTATCGGATCACCTGCTTTATTTGTGCCATCACTCAGGAGTATTATGTGCTTTCGAAAGCCATCGCTTTCGTTTTTAAGCATGTCAATCGCTGGTTTCAGCCCGTAATATAGATTTGTAAAACCAAACGAAGTTGTTTTATTAATGGTCTCGTTAACAAGTTCAAAATCGTTTGTTATAGGCACCATGATATTTTTTACACCGTCGCTCCAGACGACGAGACCAACCCTGTCACGGTTGGGGTCCATAACTCCTATGAAGCCCCTGGCCGCCTCGAGCCGAGTATCATTGGGGTCGTGATAGATCATGCTGGAGGAGCTGTCTATAGATAGAACAACTTGCACAGGCCTTGGATCTCCCGAACATTCGATCGTTAGATTTACAACGCTCTCGCTTGGAGTCCCTGAGCCCACAGTGCAGATCAAGCCTGGTGAGACTTCGTGGTATGTGACATTCAAATGCGGCGGTACAAATGAGGATGCGAAAGCAAGGCCTGAAAGGCATAGTATGCTTATTATTAAGAGCTTTAGTATCACATTAACCCCTCCGTCTTATCAAAAGTATTTCGAATAACCAAAATCTATGGTCATATTGACTTGATTATATCTGTCGAGGACTACTATCGCGCCATTATGGTCGTTGCTGTCGTTCTTTGGATCACCTGCATAAAGCCCTGTTTCACGCCAAGGAAAGTTCCTTATGTGATTCGGGATGGTTTGATTATCAATTTTTATGTAAGAGTCACAATATTCCTGCCCCTCTCCTGCTTTAACTTTATACATGCCGAAGGGTACTTCGAATGAATAGTTGCCGTTCATGTCGGTGAAGTCGCTGTTGAAGAATAGTTCTGTTTCGTCATTAGGAAGTATATAAAGCGAGACATTAATCCCGGGAAGGCCGTCTTCTCCTTTGTCTTGAATACCATTCTCATTGGAGTCATTCCATACAAAGTCACCTATGACGCCTTTTTTGGGCACAAATCCTAAGTCGATGGTATTATCTACATCATCGTCGTTGAGCGTCACCTCAGCCGAGAAGACATAGCGATATATCTCATTCCTGAGATCGTCCGATATAGAGAACTGGGACGACGCCAGAATGGCAAGAAGGAAGATACTCGCCATCAAAACTGAGACGCACCTATGCCCTATGACTGGATCCCTCCCAAAGTGATGATTTGACTTCCATCAAATTTCGTGAAATATAAGATTAAGCGCGGGTTGGTCCTCCGCGCCCAGCCCGCGCTGATACACACAACTTGGTGGCGCCATTTGCACAAACGAGGAAACACTATCATTCCGGCGGCAGCGTGTCAGTTGATCCGATCGCATTGCTGTCGTCTTCATTGGTGCTACCAGGAGCATGCGGTGTTGTAGGTATCAACTCTTCGGGCAAAGTATCCCGATCCACAACTACTATGTAGGTTCCAGCAGGCAAGTTCTCGAATAGATAATAACCTTTTGAATCCGTATATGTTTGGCCTGCCTTCTGGTAACCACTTTCTTCTTTAGAGTAGAGAAGAACCAAGACACCTTCAATTCCTGAATCATCCCCATCGTTCTGAATCCCATCTCTGTCTCGATCTTCCCACACAAAATTACCAATAGAGGAACTCCCATTAGGTATTAGTCCAATATCTATAGTCATATTAGAGTCTTCGTCTACAAGGAAAACCACATCAGAATATAAATAACGGGCACTATCCTGTGCAAATACGGTCTCAGCACCGAGGCAGAGCACCGCCACGGCCATCAAGAGGCAAACGCGTCTCATCCTCATCTCCCTCACCCATGAACATCCAGACTTAAATTTCGTATGTCTCTAAGAGTTCTGATTGATAATCTTTTCGTCCTCATCTCACCGTGCTACGCCCATCGTTGATTGATCCGTCCATCAGTTCGAGAGGCTGCACCCCAGATTTCAGTCAGAATCTATTGAGTCGTCATATTCAACACTCGGGATCGCGACCAGACTTCCTTCTGGCAAGGACTCGAGCCGCAGCCTCAGCTCGTAGGCGCCGCTGCATAGTCCATCGAATACGTAGTGGCCGGACACGTCCGTAACGGTGCTGCTGATCAGGCGACTCCCTTCACTCTCAGTGTAAAGTTCAATCCCCACGGCAGGCACTCCGGGCTCGTCCGCGTCTTGAACCCCGTCCCGGTTGTAGTCCCACCAGACAAAGTCCCCGATGGCTCCGGCGCAGGGCGAAGTCGCTTCGATCTCGTCCTCAGAGCCCTGCTGGACATCCGCATCCACGCCGACGACAAACTCGCCATCGGAGCCGAAGAGGAATATCTCTGAGCCAGAAATCTCAGATATCTCCGAAACCTCTGAACCTCCGCCGGTCTGGCTTTGGTCTCCGCCTTCCACTTCCACCAAATCCCAGATGACATCTCCGATGCGGGGTACGACGCCGAAATCGATGGTCATGTTGATCTCGTCGTCCTCTGCGAGCATCACGGGAACGCTGAAGTAGCCGTCATGAAGCTGTGCAGATCCGATCCCAGAGCCGAAGCATAAAATCGCGACGGCCATCAGCAGACGAACGGGGTTCATATCCTCTTCTCTCCATCTTCAAGACTTCGTAATTCGGCTCTTCCAGCTACTTAAGGCGGCAAGATGTCACAGCCAGCTCTGCATTGCTGTCCAGCGACTCATCTTCTCCCGCCTTGTAGACCGTGGGCGTCCTCCATCCTTCTGGAAGGGTGTTCAGATCCAACATCACTACATATGTTCCGTTACACAGTCCCTCAAACTTGTAATAACCTGGCTTACCTTCGCCCGACTCGTCTATCGTTTTGGTGTCGGCGATCTCCAAGTAATCTCCCTGATATAGGTAGCAGAGTTTGACCACCACGCCGTTAATTCCTGATTCGTCTCCATCGTTCTGAATCCCGTCCCCGTTGAGATCCTTCCAGACCAGATCCCCGATCGCACCCGCACACCGTCTGTTGATGACCACATACCCGAATAGCCGCGGCGGATCGGACGGGACCGAGACGTCGAAGTAGATCCTGTCCGAGGCGTCGTAGATGGGGACGCTGAGCTGACCCTCGAAGACGTCGCCGTTGGCGTTGTAGAACCGAACCTGACCCCGGGCGGCGGGCGACCAGAGGGCGAAGTCGGGGCCCGGGTGGAGGAGCCGGGCCCCGAGGCCCGCGTCGGGGTCCGAGCCTCGGACCATCGTCCCAGGAGGAATATCGCAGGCCCAGGTGAGCCTCACGTCGCCAACGGCCAGCTGTGAGATGGGGGGGACCGCCTTGACGTAAACCGAGTCGTTGGGGTCGTACTGTCCTATGACACCGCCAAGATCCGCAAAGACCAGCCTGGGGTAGGGCGGGGCGAAAGATGTCAGGTTCGCGCCGAGGTCTCCATCGCCGTCGCCCACCTTGGAGCCGAAAAAACCGAAGGGCGAGCAGGTGAGCCTCACGTCCGCGACCCTGACCGGTCCCGGGCCGACATGGAGGTAGAGGGGGTCGTCTTCGTCGTAAAACCCAGGCGCCGTCCCCAGATCCAGGTACATTATGGTCACAGGCCACTGGACGATCCCGGGTGCGGAGGAGAAGTCCTCTACGATCAGAAGATCGCCGGCGGTCGAAGGACCGGCCGCCGATCCGAACTCAAACTGCCCCCAGACCGGGACGAAGAAGGCGAGGGAGACGAAGATCAGATGGAGGGGAACTGCGACGATCAAAATCCTTCGCCATCGACCCATTTCAATCAAGCCAACCCCCCACCGTCAATCTCTACAGGCCAAGCCGATCGGCGATCCCGACCATCAACCTCTGAAATTTCGGGAATTTTCCGGGTCATCAAGGATCTCACTCAGACCTTAATTTCCTGATATAATCATAAATATAACTTTGTCCTGCGACGATCCGCTGGTCGGGGATCTGAGGAGATCCCTGAAAAGATCCTTAAATGATCCTGAAACGATCCTGAAAACTTGCAAAAAAGAGAAAGAGCGCCCGCCGGCGCTCTAACCGCTCATTCGTATAGCGTTGGGAGTCAGGTAGCCGAAGTTCCGCGGGTACGCCGTGGGGTTTGATACGTCGAAGTAGACCACGTCGGGCCCGTCGTAGATCGGCGGGCTGGACAAGGCGCTGATCATAGCCCCGGGTTCCACATAGTGGTTTCCGTTGGCGTTGATGAACCTGATCACCCCTCTCGCCCCCGGAAGCCACAGGTTGAAGCTGGGGCCGGGATGCAGGACGGAACAGGGCGCACCGTTATCGCCATCGAGCTTTGAAACCCTCGTTCCCGGCGAGCCCAGAGGAGAGTCCAACCTGATGTCTCCGGGCCCGATCCTATCGAGCGGAGTTACGACCTTGATGTAAACCGGATCGTCCAGATCGAACTGACCTATAACGCTGCCATCGTCCAAGAAGACCATTCGCGACAGACCCGGCGAAAACCGCCTCAGATCATTCCCCTGATCTCCATCTCCGCTCCCAACCTTTGAGCCCGGAAGGCCGAAGGAGGAGGTTGTCAACCTTACGTCGTTGACCTTGACCTTCGAGCCGGTCATGGCGACCTCTCCGACGTGCAGATACACCGTATCCCCCAGGTCGAACAGATCTGCATTATCTCCCCCATCCGAGTACCCCATCTGCACCGGAGTCTGCTTCATCGTGCCAGCTGAGGCGAAGTCCTCGACGATATTTCCGTTCTCCGGGCTAGAGTTGGTTACCCTGTACCCGAACTGACCACTCGCCCCTCCGATACAGAGCATAAAGATCAGGGCCGCAAGAGCGCAGGCCCTCATCGACTTCTTCATGTTATCCTCCAGATATCCTGAGATTTCGGCTCAATCACGCAGAAAGTCGGACGTTGTTTGGAACCACAAACCCGAAGGGGAAACCACCCATCGGAACGCTGGGCAGAGATACGTCTATGTAAACGTCGTCGGAGAAGTCGTAGATGGGATCACCGTTCCCGTCAACGTTCCCGTTGGCGTTGTAAAACCTCAACGTCGCCACCGGCGCTCCCCCGGCCACCGGCACTATCATGGGAATCGCCGGACCGTCGTTGTCGGGATGGTAGTTGAGCACCTTCGTTCCCGGAGAGAGGCCCAAGACCGGACCCAGCCGGACGTCTTTTGTGGCAGTCCTGGCACCCACCGCAGCCGGGGTCATAGCCAGGACGTAGACCGGGTCCTGGATGTCGTAACCCTGGCTGCCGTAGAGATCGGCATAGTAAATACCGGCCGCCTGGCCCGGCAGAGGGCTCAGAGGCTTGTTTATGTCGTTGTCTGCGGACATCACCTTGCTGCCCGCCAGATATCCACTATAATCTGTGAGCCTTATGTCATTGGCGTCGATTATGCCGTTTCCCAAAAAGTCGAGGTAAATTGTGTCACCATCGTCGTATATCCCGGGATTCGATCCGGTATCCCAGTAGCCGAGATTAGGATTCAAAGGCGCTGGGAAATCCTCTAGAAAACGGCCTACATCGGCGTCCCCCGTCACAACCTTAGACCCGAACTGTCCCAGAGCACTGCTCAAGCTGAGGGCCAAAACCAGCCCGGTCAGAATACAAACTTTCGTCAGTTCCTTCAAATTAACCCCCCGTCATACCTTCTAGCAGTAAGTTACAGTCTACCGTAATCTTATAAGTACTTTTTTGGGATTTAGGTTGATGTGATTTCTCCCTACCCCTGAAGGGGTAGGGCTTCTATCGATTCGATACGAAGAGATTGCAGCCCCAATCTCAGAATGTTGATTGCTGCGTTCTCGTCTCCATCCATGACTAGATCACATTGAGGAGATTCATGGACCCGATCAGAGAGCGATTTTGGAATTTTAAGACCACATCCATTGGTCATCGGTTAAGCCCACCACTCCTCGGTAAAGCGCTTTCTATTTACGAGCCCATTTCAAAACTATTTATATCTCCTCGACCTATACTTAAGCCCGCATTCCGCAGTGAGGCTGTGCAAAATTAATAATTTTTAGCTTTTCTTGGCGTCCACGAATCTGAATCTAATTTACCATTTTTGTTAATAATAATTTTAGTTAAATTTGTTAACATCCGGCATTTCGCATTAACGGTTCGAATGCTCAGCATTTTTCATGCTATCGATTTTTTAAGAATCAATATCTTCCGACCCCATATTGAGTACAATTAAGATCAGCGCCGTAAAGACCAAGATTATACAAAATAATATTATATAGTATGTCGAATTGTCGATATCATGTTGACAAATTAATGTTAGATTCTACTGATTCCATAGCGTGGAATAATAAAGGCATAGCTTTAGAGACTCTAGGCAGAATTTCCGAAGCAAACGCCACCTATACCAAAGCTCAAAAACTTGGACTGTAATGAGCAGGTCTGAGCGATCTCTCCATCCTTTTATTTAAGTCGATGTCAAAAGTGGCATCAAAAACCGATGGACCGATCTTTCCGCCCCCTCTCAAAATCGGTATATACATCGACCTTCCATTCTCCTCCTGGATGATCGAGAGGGAGAAGTTCGCAGAGGCTGCCCGCGCCATAAAGGGGTACTTCTCGGCCGTCGATCCTGAGGAGTTCGAGGCCGGGACCGGGATCGATGAGCGCGACTTCTGCGAGATCGTCCCCCGGGATTTCGACGGCCAGATATTCGCCATCGACGGGAGCAACGTCGTCGTATTCGACCTGGGAGCTGTCAGCCTGAACCGGATCAGGGCCGGCTACGTCGTCTACCGGGGTAGAGAGTGGCAGAAGACCGTCGTCACCTACGACGACCTCTTCACCGCAGATCGGGAGAACTATCCTTCGCACTTCGATCGCTACCGGAGGGGGATCTTCGGCCTCGAGGAGCCCTTCGAGCTGAAGACCCCCCAGGAGCTGGACAGGATATCGACCTTTTTCAGGGACCTTCAGGAGCACGTCGCCCTCTACCAGGCCGTCTCGGAGGCTGCGGCCGGAGACGTCGTCCTCTACGACGGAGGTTTCTCCCTCTGGAGCGACCCCTACTATCGGGAGGTTCTGAACAGGATATTCGAGGAGGCCGAGGAGAGGGAGGCCGACCTCCTCGCCGTCAGCAAGTCGAGCAAGCTCTCCTGGGGGCGGGGGATCGCAAGGCCCCTGATCAGGAGCGTCGACCGCGTAGGGAGCCGGATCCTGCCGGAGAGTCCCTGGCGGGTCCTTTTGACCGGCAAAAAGGCGGTAAAAGAGGAGGCCTGGCGGGGAAAGACCTACGCGGCCAAGTTTCATCCGCGATCGAGCCACGCCTTTCGGGTGGACGCGCCCGACCGGGCGGCAGAGCGTATCGACGAGATCCTCGGCCGCGTGGCGATGTACGCCCGATCCTCCGAGAGCCTGGGCTACCCCCACGCCCTCTTCAGGGCTCACCAGGACCTGAAGATCCCGGTACAGGAGAGGAACTTCACCCGGCTCTCTTTATTCGAAGATCTCCGGGCGGAGGGGCTGAACGAGCGAGAGATCCAAGGGGCTCTCGACTATCACGAGATTCTGGACGGGCTATCGAGGAGGTAGAGATGGCAGATCTATCGGACGAGAGATGGAGAAAAGACGAGAGCCGGAGAAGTTCGCCGGGGTTGGAGAGGCCGTCTTTAGAGGGGACCATCGGGATGCGGGCGAGGTGGAGGGCCGAAGAAGGCGAGGTCGAAGGGAATTATCAGATTACGAAGAACGACGATGGTTCAAGCCCCTACTACAAGATAATCTCAAAAGACGTTCGAGAGTACCACTTCATCGTCCCGGGCGATGAGCTGGTGGAGCTGGGGGAGATCTTCTCGATCCGGGACGCGAGAAAAGAGCGGGGGGCGAGAAGAGAGGAGGACGCGGGAAGAGAGGGGTCGATCACCTTTCTCGCCCGGATCACCGACATCAGGCACGACTCCAACTACGACGGAAACTGGGACACCATCGTCCGGGGAGACGGCTTCTATGACTCCGACCACATATTCAACCGAGTGGTGGCAGAGCCCCTCGGCTGCATAACAAAAGAGGATGGGAGGAAGGAGCGGTTTCGAAAGTCGAGGACGATCCCCGCCAAGTTCTCTCCCGTGACCAGGGCGGAGAAGGACGAGTTTCGGTTCCTCGCGGAGGTGATGGGCGACATCGAGGTGGGTCGGCTCAGAAACGGGAGCCGGGAGGTGAGGGAGATCTCTGTCGCCCTCCACAGCGAGGCCATGGACCACCACATGGGGGTCTTCGCCACGACCGGCATGGGAAAATCGAACTTCATGAAGGTCTTCGCCGCCTCCTGCATGAAGAGGTCCTCCTCGAAGGAGTCTAAGTTCGGCCTCTTGATCGTCGACCCTCACGGCGAGTACATCCTGGGCAAGAAGGGGACGAAGGGGCTCCTCCACCTGGACCGGTACAGGGACGGGATCGTCTGCTACTCGACCGACCCCCGCCACCTCAAAGACCCCCTCGTCTCGGAGCTGACGGTGAAGAGGAGCGAGATTCTGCCCCAGGACATCGAGGTCCTTTACGACTGGACACCGGCCCAGAGGGAGGCTCTGGAGGCGGTATCGAGGGTCTTCTACGAGGAGGCCTGGCTCGAGGATATAATCACCCCCCAGGGGGCCGCCAGGATGATCGCCGAGGGCTTCCACGAGAAGACGATCGGCAGGATAGCCAGGACGATAAAAACTATCCTGGACAAGAACAGGTACATCTCGGACCTGACCTCCAGCGTCCCCGGCATCATAGATAACCTCCTGCAGGGGAGGGTGGTCCTGGTGGACATCCCCACCCTGGGGGAGAGGAGCGAGCTATTTCTCCTCTCGCTCCTGTCCCGGACAATCCTCGACCGGTACAAGAGGGAGAGCGCCGAGGGCGCGAGAGGTAAGAGCTGCCTGATAACGGTGGAGGAGGCGCAGCGGGTCCTGGGAGGAAGCGAGGGGAGCCTCGCCCGGTTCGAGTCGATAGCAAGGGAGGGCCGGAAGTTCGGGGTGGGCCTCTGCGCCGTAACCCAGCAGCCGAAGCTGATCGATAAACAGCTCCTCTCCCAGTTCAACACCCTGGTCATCCTGGGCCTCGCCGACAGAAACGACCGGACCCGCCTGGAGGAGTCAGCAAAGCAGGACCTGTCGACTTTAGACGTGGAGATCCAGACCCTGGAGAAGGGGGAGGCGATCATCAGCACCCTCAACATCCCCTTCCCGGTCCCGGCGAGAATCCACCTTTACGAGAGCTACCTCGCAGAGCTGAACCGGGAAGGCGGCAAAGAGAGGAGACCGAAGAGCAGGGGATTCAACCCTCCACCCGATTAGATCTCGGAGGCCGGCTCATGAAGATCGTCCACATGGCAGACTCCCACCTCGGCTTCTCCGCCTACGGCAGGGTCGACCGTCTGGGAAGAAACCAGAGGGAAGAGATGATCTATCGGGGGTTCGCCGAGACGGTCGAGAAGATCATCAAGCTCGCTCCCGACGCCGTCGTCCATGCGGGGGACGTCTTCCACCACGTCAGGCCCCGGATCAGGCCCCTCGTCGTCTTCAAGCAGAATTTGGAACGGCTGATCGAGGCCGGGATACCCGTCATCATCATCAGCGGAAACCACGACGCCCCAAAAAGCTACGCGGCTTTGAGCCCCTTCACCCTCTTCGAGGGGATGGAAGGCGTCCATATCGCCCACCACTACCTGTACGAGCGGTTCGAGTTGGGTGGATGCCAATTCCACTGCATCCCCTTCTGCCTCGGCCCCGAGGACTACCTGGAGGAGTTTCAGAAGATGCAGAAATTCAGGATGGAGAATCCATCGGGCCGGGACGTCCTGGTGATGCACGGCCTGGTAGAGGCCCTCTGGGACCGCAGGCTCCGGACCGTCGGCGAGCACGAGCTCAAAGAGAGCTTCCTCAAGGGGGACCTCTCCTACATCGCCCTCGGCCACTACCACGGCCAGGCCCAGGTCGCCAGGAACGCCTGGTACAGCGGCTCGGTCGAGTACTTCAGGTTCAGCGAGGCCAAAGACGATAAGGGCATCCTCCTGGTCGACCTCGACTCCGGGTATGTAGAGCAGATCCCCCTGATGGAGAGGTACATGATCGACCCGGAGCCGGTCGACTGCGTCGGACTCTCCTCGGCGGAGATCGAGGAGCTTTTGAGAAGGATCTCCGCCGAGGTGGGGATAGAAGGAAAGATCGTGAGGCTCCGGCTGAGGAACCTCTCCAGGGAGGCCTACAGGAGTCTCAGCCAGAAGGTCATCGGCGAGCTGAAGGGGCAGGCCCTTCATCTGGAGATCCTGCCGGAGTTCAGGGACGATCCCGCCTCCTTCGAGACGGAGCCGATGGACTCCAGAGAGCTCCCCCTGGAGTTCAAGCGGTTCCTGGAGGGCGAGGCCGCGAGGGAGGGGATTCCGGCATCGATAAGAGAGGAGGTCATATCCTACGGCACAGACCTGATGTCCCGGATCTCGGAGAGGAGTAGGACGGAGAGCTTCGATGCACCTCAATAGCCTGTCGATGAAGAACTTCAAAAAGTACAGGGGCTCGGTGAAGGTCGAGTTCCAGGACGGCCTCACCGGGATCGTGGGGGGGAACGGCTCGGGGAAGAGCACCATCGTGGAGGCTATCGCCTGGGCCCTCTACGGGAGCAGGGCCTCCACAGTGAGGCGCGACTTCATCAAGTGCTCCCGGGCCTCGGAGGGAGAGGACCTGGAGGTGGGGCTCTCCCTGAGCATAGACGGCTGCAAGATGACGATTCTGCGGGCGATGAGGGGAAAGAGCCTCTCGCCGGAGGCGAGGCTCGAGATCGACGGCGAGCTCGTCGCCACCGGCACCCGGGAGGTGGACGGCCGCCTCGAGGAGATCTTGAGGATAAGCTTCTCTGACTTCATGAAGACCTTCTACGCCCGGCAGAAGGACCTGGACAATCTGATAAAGGATAGGGGGTCGGAGAAGAGGGAGTACCTGCTCACCCTCCTCGGCCTCGACGAGGTGCGGGAGAGGGCCCTAGACGTGATCAGGTCAGACCACAGAGAGGTAGAGGGCGAGATCAAAAGGCTCGAAGGCGCCCTGGCCGAGATCGGCGACGTCGAGGAGGAGGTCGGCCTGCGGGAGGGAGATGTCGCCTCTCTCGCGGAGGAGCTGGCCCGCGCCAGGGACCGGGAGGCAGATCACTCCATCGGACTTGAGAAGAGGAGGGGGGAGCTGGAGCGGGAGGTGGAGCGGAGGCGATCCTTCGACCACCTGGGGGAGGAGATCGAGAGACTGCGCTCGGATCGAGAGGCGAGGCGAAAGGCGGTCTTACTCGGCGAAGAGAGGCTCCGGGAGATCGAGGAGGGGAGGTGGAGGCTCTTCGAGCTGGAGCCGAAGCTGGCCAGGCTGACGGAGGCGAGGGAGAGACTTGAGGAGCTGGAGCCGAAGAGGTCTCTCCACCAGGAGCTGGTCGAGAGGAGGATCAGGGTCAGAGCCGATCTGGACGGCCGAGCTCAGGCCTTATCCGAGGCCGGGGCCCGGCTGGAGAGGCTCCTGACCGAGAGGTCGGAGATGGAGTCGATCAGGCCCGCCGAGGAGGAGTATCGGCGGCACCTCTCCGACCTGGAGGCGATCGAGACTAAGAGAGACCGCTATCATAAGCTCTTCTCCATCGCCGAGAGGGAGAGGGCGAGAGGGGAGGCCGCCGAGGAGAACCTCTCCCGGGTCGAGGAGGCCCTGAGGGAGCTTCTGAGGGCGAAAGGCCGGAGGGAGGAGATCGCCCCGTCCGTAGAGAGGCACCACGCCCTGCGGGAGGAGATCTCCCGCCTGGAGGGGGAGAGAGAGAAGAAGAGACGGCTGTCCGACCTGGAGGATAGGGCGGCAGCCGTTGGGTCCAAGATCGATGACCTGGTGGCGGAGGCCTCCCGCCTCGACCACGAGATCTCGAAGCTCGGCGACCTGGAGGAGCGGGAGGCACGTCTCGGGGAGAGGGAGCTGGAGATCGATCGTCTGGTCAGGGATCTCGAAGAGGGGCTGGCCGGGCTGAACCTGAATCTGGAGGTCGCCAGGCAGAAGCTCGCCGAGGCCGCAGAGCAGAGGGCGAGGATCGAGGCCCTCGGCGAGGAGAGCCTCTGCCCCACCTGCGAGAGACCACTCGCGGGCCAGCGCCACCTGCTACTGGAGAAGTACAGGAGGGCGGCCTCGGCGGCCGAGGAGAGGATATCGCACCTCGAAGATCTGAGAGAGGAGGCAGATCTCCGCCTCAGTGATGCCTCCAAGTCGAGAGAGGCGCTTAAGAGGGATCTACTGGCTCTGACAAAGGCGAGGGCGAAGAGAGGAGAGATCCTCGCCGAGAGGAGGGGGCTTCTCGCCCGGATCGGCGAGCTGAAAAATGACGCCCTGACCATCGAGGCCGAGATCGAGGCCGTCGGCCCCGTCGACTGCGATCCCCATCGGTTGGAGAGGCTTTTGGCGGAGGCGGAGTCCCTCCTGCCCCTGGTCCGGGAGCACGAACAGCTCTCGATCCGGATCGAGGAGCTTCCCAAGAGGAGGGCTGAGCGGGAGGAGCTGGCCGGGGCCCTGGCCATTTCCGGAGAGAACCTGAAAAGGTTGGCCGACCAGATGGCGGACCTCGGCTACAGCGAAGACCAGAGGACACGGGTCAGGGAGCGGATCTCGGCTCTGAGGCCGGAGCACCAGAGGTTCTCGGCCCTGGAGCAGCGGACCGCTGAGATCCCGGACCTCGAAGAGGCGGCCCAGAGGGCGAGGTCCGAGGTGGAGAGGCTGAAGATCGAGGAGAGGGAGGTGGACGGTGAGATCGAAGAGGTCGGCTTCAGCCCCGCCGAGCACCAGAGCCTTCTGGAGGAGGTGAGGCGCCTGGCGGAGGTCGAGGTGCAGGCGAGCGAGATCAGGCTCGCCATAGCCTCTGAGGGGGAGGTGAAACGCCATCTGGAAGAGAGCACTGAGGTCGCCTCCCGGATCGAGGTGGAGCTCTTTGAGGCTGAGAGGAGGCTTGCGGACCTCGGCTTCTCCGAAGAGCGATACTCGCAGGCGCAGGCACTCGTGGAGGAGGCCGCCCAGAGGCTGGAGGAGGCGAGGGCGAGGGCGTCCGACCTTTCGGTCCGGCTCGGAGTCGCCGAGGCGGAGCTGGAGAAGCTCAAGAGAGAGGCGGTGCGGAAGAGAGAGCTCGAAGAGAAGGCCGGAGAGAGGAGGAGGCGGGTCCAGGTGGTGGAGACGACGAGGAGCCTCACCAACCGGTTCATGGATACGATCCTGGTCCGGATAAGAAGCGAGATCGCCGGGGAGGCGGGGAGAATCCTGCGCGAGGTGACGGGGAAGTACAGCAGGATCAGCATCGACGACGACTTCAACATCCTGGTCGAGGACGAGGGCGAGTTCTACCCCATATCCCGCTACTCCGGCGGCGAGATCGATATGATCGCGGTCTCCGTCCGGGTCGCCATCAGCGAGTATCTGATGAGGTTCTCAGAGAACGGTCCGGGCTACTCCTTCCTCATCCTGGACGAGATCTTCGGAAGCCAGGACGTAGAGCACCGGGAGAGCATGATCAACATGCTCCGAAGCCTCGACGACCGCTTCCCCCAGATCTTCGCCATCAGCCACATCGGCGAGGTCCAGGGCCAGTTCGACAACTCGATTTTGGTGGTCGAGGAGGAGGACGGGTCGAGCAGGATCGAGGTGGAGCTGAGGTGAGGACTGACATTCCTGCTCAGGTGATTATTTCAATATCTTATGATTTCGAAGAAGGATCTTCGCCATCCTGAGCCCGAAGAGGCCCATCCGGGGCGCCACTTTTTTTATCACCCGGCCGGGCCGGTCTATGTCCCCCTCTTCCTCGATGATCCTGATCAGATCCTCACGATTTGCCAAAATGCGGACGAGATCATCCAGCTGCTCATCGGTCATTTTTGCCCTCATTTTGTGGGCGATCATCCCCAGCCGGATCTCCCTTCCGAGTTCAGACCGCCACCTCCTCTCGTACTCGGTGAGCCTGTCGGCGGAGGCGCCCCCCTCTCGGGCCGCGGCGGCCGCCACCGTCCCAGCGATCTTGGCAGAGACTAGCCCCGGATAGATCCCGCCGCCGCTGGTGGGCTTCACCTGACCTGCGGCGTCGCCGACGGTCAAAAAGCCCTCGGCCACCGTCGAGGCGGGCGGGCCCAGGGGTAGACCCCCCACGACCAGGTGGAGGGGGCCGCCTCGGACTCGCCCATTGATCGGAGGGCTTCGAAGGAGACGTTTCAGATGCAGGCAGGCGTTCTCCCGGCAGGAGAGCCCGAGCCTTGCAACGCCATCCGAGGCCGGGATCGCCCAGGCGAAGAAGCCTGGAGCGAAATTTTCTCCGAGGAAGACCTCTACTTTTTCCGGATCCTCGACCTCGATAGGAAGCTCCACCTGGGCGGAGGATAGGATCTCCTTCGCTGGACCGATCCCGGCTCCCCTCGCGATCCTCGCCCCCGCCCCCTCGGCCGAGATGACGACTCTCGCCTCGATCTTCCTTTGGTCAGAGCCACGGCCGACGTCGAGGACGCTCCGTCCGCCGCCCCTCGCCAGACCGGTCACCGGGGACGCCATCCTCACCTCCGCCCCGGATCTCGCGGCCTCCGCCAGGAGCGCCCGGTCGAAGATTCTGCGGTCGACGACCCAGGCCTTCGTCTCCGCGGATTTGAACGAGAAGCGAAAGCCCCCCGGCGAGACGACCTCCGCCCCCCGGACGGGCCGAATGACGAATTTGGCGGGCGAGAGCTCAGACTCCTCCACCGCCCTCAGCCCCAGAAGCCCTGCGCACTGGACCGGCCATCCGGCTCGCGGGTGCTCCTCCAGAATGATGACTTCTGCCCCATCCTCGGCCGCCTTCTTCGCCGCCATCGATCCTGCGGGCCCCGCCCCGATGACGGCGACATCGTACCTCTCCATCTAATGGAGTTCTCGATCGATCAGGGGATAGGCTTTTCCATCCGCGGGCGAGATTAGATCTCACGGAAAGGGTCTTGAGAGTCGGGAGGCGAACGATTTGGGTATATTGTGGTTATCTGAAGACGAGGTGAAGTCTTCGCTGACTATGGAGGAGGCGATCGAGGCGGTGGAGGAGGCCTTCCGAGAGCACGGCCGAGGAAAGGCGCAGATGCCGCCCAAGTCCTACCTCTACTACAAAAAGTACGACGGCGACCTGCGGACGATGCCGGCCTACCTGGAGGAGCTTGACGCCACCGGGGTCAAGGTGGTCAACGTCCATCCGAATAACCCCGACCAGGGCCTTCCCACGGTGATGGCGGTGATGATTTTGAACTCGCCGATGACGGGAGCCCCCATCGCCATGATGGGAGGAACCCACCTCACCAGCATGAGGACCGGGGCCGCAGGAGCCGTCGCCGCCAAATACCTGGCCAGGAAGGACTCCCGGAGAGTGGGGCTCTTGGGCGCTGGAGCCCAGGCGAGGACCCAGCTTCTGGGGCTGGCCAAGCTCTTTGCCATCGATACTGTATCGGTCGCCGATGTATCCATCGAGCGGTGCAGGGCTCTGGAAAAGGACTGTAGGAGCTTTCTGGACGTCGAGTA